>JAKLQB010000666.1 GCA_022013615.1 Desulfobacterales bacterium
TCGATGGATACGATCTCCAGAATATGTCCTCCCGCGACATCGTACGCCTGGGGATTGTGCAGGCACCCGAAGGTCGCCATCTGTTCCCTCAACTCAATGTGCGTGAGAACCTTGAAATGGGAGCCTTTTTGATCAAGGACAAACATCAGGCGTTTTCCAACTACAAGTATGTCATGAATCTATTCCCCAGACTAAGGGAGCGGACAAATCAATTAGCTGGCACGTTATCAGGAGGGGAGCAGCAGATGTTGACTATAGGAAGGGCAATTATGTCTTCTCCTGTGCTCTTACTCCTCGATGAACCTTCCTTTGGTTTGGCACCTCTTATTAAGGAAACTATTTCACAAACAGTAAAGGAAATCCAGAAAACAGGTGTTACCATATTACTCGTCGAGCAGGATGCATTCATGGCCTTTGAACTGGCAGAGAGGGTATACGTCATAGAGGAGGGATCTATATGCATAAGTGGAAAAAGCGTTGAGCTTTCCGAAGATCCTCGGATCAAGGAATCGTATTTGGGTGTCGACTAGCCTAATCGGAAATTCCGTTCAGGCACGATTTTGGATTGCGAATGTTGGATTCAAGGGGAAGTAATATCGGCTTGTTGATGGTTTCTCAGTTAAATTGGAAATCCTTATTTCAAGGTTTCCGGGCAGGCAGTAAACCAAATTATTAAATGCTGAAAGGAGGTTAAGAGATGAAATTAAGAGGAGTTTTAGCGGTTATCACAACACTGGGTTGGAAATCCTTATTTCAAGGTTTTCGGTCAGGCACTAAACTAAATCATCAAATGTTGAAAGGAGGTAAGAGATGAAACCAAGAGGAGTTTTAGCGGCTATCACAACACTGGGGTTGTTACTCTCTTTAGCAGGGATTGTGGGTGCGGCTGACACTGTCAAAATCGGCGTTTTGGGACCATTAAGTCACGATGTCGGTGAAGGCGAGGTTAACGCCGCCAAGATGGCGATGGATGCTATTAATGCCGCAGGCGGCATCAATGGTAAAAAAGTGGAAATCGTCATTGGAGATACAGAGATCAAACCTGAAAAGGCAATCAGTGCACTCAAGAAAATGGTCATGGTCGATCGAGTTGATGCCATCGTAGGTGGGTTTTCATCGGGTGTCGTCCTTTCCATGATGCCCTACATCTCACGTTTTAAGGTTCCGTTCATTGCTACGGGTTCATCAAGCGATATGCTGACGGCACAAGTAGAGGAAGATTATGACAAACATAAGTACTTCTTCAGGTTGATGTTTAACGAAACCGCTACAGCGGATGGTATGGTTGATCTTTTCGTTAATTTCTTGCATCCCAAGTACAATGTCCAAAAGATCGCTGTTATGGCGGAAGACGCCAAGTGGACAGAAATAATGGGGCAAAAATTCATAGACGGTGTTAAAAAGGCCGGAATAACTGTCACCGACTATATTAGATTTCCTTTCAAAGAAAAAGACTTCGCGCCGATTATCAGCAGGGTGAAAGCTCAAAACGTGGATTTCCTTGTTGAAATCAGTGCCATAGCTGATGGTGCTGCCTATATCAACCAGTGGTACGATATGCAGGGGCCACCCATTGGAGGATGCAACACCAGTGCCGGCAGTGATGATTTCTGGGTTAAAACCAATGGGAAGTGCTTGAGTGAGATCCTTCTTATGTACAGGGCCTATCCGGCGAACGTGACACCTACTTCACGTCAATTCTGGGATAATTACTCAAAGCGGTTCGGCATTGTGCCAAGGTATTCCTCGGGTTTTGCCTACGATGCAATAATGATCCTGGCCGAAGCAATGAAAAAGGCAGGTACTACAAAGTCCGACGATGTAGTTAAGGCCCTTGAAAGTGTATCATACCTCGGATGTAGCGGCTTGATCGAGTTTAACAAGAAGAACCACAACGTGCTGTATGGCAAGGGACGTCCAGCGATAGTATGGTTTCAATGGCAGGGCAAGGCGAATAGAGTGCTTTTCTATCCCTTAGAGTATGCTGAAGGCGCGTTGATCTTTCCGAAGTGGTGGAAAAGAAATCAGTAGATGGGGATATATTCCATGTCAAGTCGTCCAATGAAAACTGGAATTCCGATATAAGGATTAAACGAGAAACGGTGTTGCCGAAGGAAATCCCGAGAGCGCGGATCAGGAGTTTTCAGCTAACGGCTGTTTCGTGTATTTGGCATAGACCTGTTCTCGGGTGATATTGAGATCTTTTGCAATATCGTGAACTGGTACGTTGGCCAA
>JAKLQB010000667.1 GCA_022013615.1 Desulfobacterales bacterium
CTAAAGTTTAAAGTGCCTATTTATCCCGCTTGCAGCGGGGAAGTTAAGGAACTTCGTGACTTTTTATAATGGATGGTTTTCACAAGGCCTGCACGACAAATCAGACCAAGGAACTCGGGTAGTAATATGTAGTCAAAGAATTCGACCGTCTTGCCTGCCAAGAAGCAAAGTAACAGTTGGCTCAGTCAAGATACTGATCGAGAACTTTAGACAATTTGAAAATGTTAAATATTACCTTGAACTTTAGTCACTTTAGTTCACTTTAGTCACTTTAGATCACTTATGGCCATGTAGGAGGAATCGAATAATGCGCTGGAAACAATTTCTGACGCCAGTCGCGTCTATGGATACGGAGGAGGCAAAGGCCTATATGGCCGAGCACGAAGAAGGTACATTCACTCTTTTGGATGTCAGACAGCCAGGTGAATACGAAAACTCCCGGATTCCGGGAGCAACGCTCATTCCCCTGCCCGAACTTGCTGACCGTCTTGGGGAACTGGATCCTGACAAACCTGTTATACCATACTGAGCCGTGGGAGGGCGCAGCCGTGCTGCTGCGCAGCTTTTGGCAGGAAAAGGGTTCAAGGAAGTCTACAATCTTAAGGGCGGTATCAAGGCCTGGCAGGGCCTTACAGCGGCAGGCCCGGCCGAGACGGGAATGATTCTTTTGAGCGGAGATGAGACGACATCTGATATAATCATGATAGCATATGGAATGGAACACGGATTGGAGGAATTTTACTCAGCAGTGTCTGGAATGACGAGCGATCCAGAAGTGGTTGACGTACTCACCAAATTGGCCAAGATTGAGGAAAACCATAAACAGAGACTCTTTAATCTATATCGCACCCTTGATCCTGATGTTGGCGATAAAGAAACATTTGAAGCCAATATTTCTTTAGACATTATGGAGGGCGGTTTTACAACCGAGGAATTCCTGAAGAAAAATAGCACCATCATGGACACGGTTGCGGGTGTGCTCAATATAGCCATGATGCTTGAGACACAAGCACTGGACCTCTACTTGAGATATTCACAGAAGGCAAAAAATGAGGAAAGCAAGACCGTTCTCTATGATATAGCAGAGGAAGAAAAGGCCCACCTGGCAACTCTGGGGCGTCTTATGGAGGCAAAGGCTTAAGGAGAGATGTTTGAAATGGACGCATCAACAATAAGGCTTTTATTATTCTCGGGAGGACTTGTTTTCTTTCTGGCCCTGGAACTTCTGGTCCCTTACAGAGACAGTTCCGTATCCAAATGGAAACGCTGGGCAAACAATCTCGCACTCACATTGTTTAACAGCTTTTTACTCCAACTGATATTCTCTTCCGCCATTATCGCCACCGCGGTGTATGCTCAAACTCACAAAATGGGGATACTGAGTATGCTTGAAGCCCCGTCCTGGATCAAGATTCTTGTCACGGTCGTCTTCATGGATTTCATGCTGTATGTCTGGCATCTCTTAAATCACATCATGCCTCTTCTATGGCGATTCCACAGGGTACATCACAGCGACCTGAACATGGATGTGTCATCGGCCACCCGTTTTCATATCGGGGAACTGGCCATCTCGACCGCCATCAAGATATGCATAATATTTTTCCTGGGCGCAAGTTACCTGGGAGTGTTGATATTTGAAAGCGCTGTGTTACTTTTTACCCAGTTCCACCACAGCAGCCTGAAAGTTCCCAAATGGTCGGAAACAGTTTGGTGGATTCTTTTTGTGCCCCCTTCCATGCATAGGATACACCATTCCGTGATCATAAAAGAAAGAGACTCAAATTACGGTGCCATTTTTTCCATCTGGGATCGAATCCTGGGCACCCTTCTTACCAATTTGGACCAGAAAAAGATACGCATCGGAGTAGGGGCATACCCCAAGCCGGATAAACTGAATCTCCACCACTTGCTGGCTATGCCATTTACAAAGTCAGTGAGATAGCAGTTAGAGGAAAAAGTTAAAAAATTCCAAAACCAACGAACTTAAACATCAAGATGAAAGCGATTATCCTGTCATTCCTGTTTATCCTGTCTAAATATCAGCCTACTATCATAAAGAAAGGAGAGTAAAATGAATAAAAAGACCGAGGAAATTCTACAAGGACTAAAAACAGCCATTGAGGCAGAGCTGACAGGCCATGAGTTTTACAAAAATGCGGCCAAAACCACCGGTGATTCCGTTGGAAAAGAGACCTTTTCTCGCATGGCCGAAGAGGAGATCGGCCACTTTAATTACCTGAGGCATCAGTACAAATCTGTTCTGGAAAAGGGCGAGTATGACTTTGCTAAAAAGCTCCTAAAAAAGGATCACAAACATGCGGAAAGTCCAATCTTCAGCGACGAGATAAAGAGAAGGATCAAGGACAGCCATTTCGAAGTAAGTGCACTGACAATTGGCATGAAATTGGAATTAGATGCCATGATATTTTACCGGGCTTGCGCTGAAAAGGCTGATAATGAAGACGTGAAGAAGTTTTATAATGAATTGGCTGATTGGGAAAAGGATCACTACCACGCCTTTGAACAACAACTTGATATGCTGAAAGAAGACTACTTTCAGGCAAACAATTTTGTTCCCATGTAAGGGTGCTCTTCAAAATTTACGCAGAATACCCTGGGTTTAGTTCTGAATTTCTGATTAGGGGTCAGAGAGAGCTCTTCCATGGATGCCTTTTTTGCAAAAGAAAAACTGGATGTGAAGTCTGCCTCGCTGTTAACTGCTCTCTGCCTGTTGTGGGGCCTGAACGCGGTCGCCATTAAGGTCGCTAATGTTGGAATCGACCCCATCTTCGGGGCGGGTTTGCGATCCGTTATCGCTACTGCATGCCTCATCTTATGGATGCGCTTCAAGAGGATTCCCCTTTTCGCGGGAAACCTTCTGGACGGCATTGCCGTGGGCCTTCTCTTTGGCGTTGAGTTTTGCCTCCTTTACCCTTCCCTACTCTACACAACGGCCTCGTCGGCATGGATTCTGCTTTACACCACACCCTTTTTCCACGCTATAGGAGCCCATTTTTTGTTGAAGGGCGACCGCTTGAACTGGAACAAAGGCATCGGCATGCTATTTGCCTTTGCTGGAATTATTGTTCTGCTCAGCAAAAAAGACATCGGGCTCCCTTCCAAAGAGCAACTACTGGGCGATTTCTTGGCCCTCTTGGCCGCGGTTTTATGGGCGGCCACGACCATTTATATTAAAAGGCGTCTCGTCGGCAGGGTCTCTCACTACCACACCCTCTTTTACCAAGCTATCTTCTCCATTCCTGTCTTCTTCATTGCAAGCGCCCTTTTTCGGGAAACACCTGTCCATCACATAAACACACTTATACTGCTTTCCGTGGCGTTTCAAGGCGTCATCATCGCATTTGTCAGTTATCTGCTCTGGTTCTCTTTGGTGCATGTGTACCCGGCAAGTCTGCTCTCCGGTTTTACGTTTCTGACCCCGCTCTTTGCCACCCTTGCCGCAATTGTTTTTCTCAATGAGCAGTTAACCGTCAAGCTCGTTGTGGCATTGATTCTTGTGAGTCTCGGGATCTATATAGTCAATCGTAAATGATGATGGATTTTACTTTTTGGCCAGTGAAGATTTTTGAGGTTAGCTTGCCGGGATTTATGCTCATTATCTGAAAGCTACTACTACAATTTACATCCGCAATACTTGAAAATTGGGGCTTTTTCATTGATGCAACCCATTAAATTAAAAAATAGTTCGAGAGAACATAGTTAATTTGATTGGTAAAATGGGTAGGGTTAAGAACCATGCTGAAAGTTAAAGAAGTCAGGGC
>JAKLQB010000668.1 GCA_022013615.1 Desulfobacterales bacterium
TCAGAGCATCTCCCTATAATAATATCCGGAAAAATCCCTCGTTGTTTAAGGAGGTTTACACTCTGCTGGGTAGGCTTTGATTTCTGCTCACTCACACCATAGGGAATAGGCACATAGGTCAGGTGGACATAAATGATATTACCCCTGCCCACATCCTCTTTCATCTGTCGCATGGACTCTAAAAAGAGCTCATTCTCGATGTCACCAACTGTGCCTCCAATTTCCACAATTACGATATCCGGCTTTTCTTCCCGGGCAATTTCAAATATGTGGTTTTTGATAACATCTGTCACGTGAGGTATATACTGAACGGTTTTTCCGAGGTAATCCCCCCTCCTCTCCTTTTTCCTGACCATGTGAAATATTTTACCCATGGTCAGATTCCACTTGGACTTACAGGTCACCCCAAGGAAACGCTCATAGTGTCCAAAATCCATGTCCACCTCGCCTCCGTCATCCAGCACAAAAACCTCTCCATGCTCAAAGGGGTTCATTGTGCCCGGATCAACGTTGAGGTAGCCATCACATTTGATGGGCACGAACTTGAGTTTTGAAGAGAGTAAATGTCCAATAGAGGCGGCAGCAATCCCCTTGCCAAGGCCGGAAAGGACGCCGCCAGTAACGATGATATATTTGGTGGGCATGTCTAAAGAATATTATACGCTTATGGAATTGTGATTGTCGATCGTCGAAAACTTACCCGCATTGATCTCATTAGTCAACCTATAAAATTGCCATCCAGGCTCCCGATTTAGAACTTAGTTCGCTCTGCTCATCCCCGCTGAAACAGCGGGGAGAATAGTGGAATAATGGAATGATGGAATATTGGGTTTTGGGAAGATGGAATATTGGGTTATTGGCAAAGTTCCTCTTGAAATGGAAGCATATAGCTAATAAATGGTTAATCTCACTTTAAAAGCAATCCCGCTAAAGACGGGATCTTCGACTTTCCACTCTTCCACTATTCCATTATTCCATCGCACGAGACAAAAGCTAAGGCCTCGACTAAATATCAGGATTTTTCCCGCCGCGGCGGGATACAATTTCCGAGGCGTTATATTTATGCGCTGGAAAGAATTAACCTTGACCCTTCTTGGAAAAGCAGTAGAGTAAGAACTTAGTTCGCATCGCGATTCTATATACAGGATTTACGATATACATATTTATGCCATGGGTTCAATCACTGCCATAGTTGGAAGGCCGAATGTGGGGAAATCCACACTATTTAACCGACTTACGAGATCCAGAAATGCACTGGTTGACGACCGGCCAGGCATCACCAGGGACCGGCTCCATGCCTCTGTAAATTATAATGGTGTTCCCTTCACCCTTGTGGATACCGGTGGATTCGAAGACATCGGCCAGGATCCCCTGTTGGGAAAAGTAAGGGAGCAGGTGGAAAACGCTATTGAGGAGGCCGACTGCGTTATCCTTATGGTGGATGGTCGTGAGGGATTGATGCCTGGAGATCGGGAAATGGCAGATACATTGCGGCGAGGTCAAAAGAAGACCTTTTTAGCGGTCAACAAGGTGGATGGTCCTGAACACGATCATTTGATCGTTGATTTCTATGGGCTCGGTATGGAATCCTTGTACCCTATTTCTGCAGCCCATGGGTATGGTGTAAGATCTCTCATGGAGGATGTGGTTAAGGGCCTCCCCCTAACGAGAATAGAAAGAGAAAGCAGTGACCAGATCAGAGTCGCTGTTCTGGGGAAGCCCAATGTGGGCAAATCCTCTTTGATCAATCGCGTATTGAGGTCGAATCGCCTGCTCGTGAGTGACTTACCGGGCACAACGCGGGATGCTGTGGATACCCCTTTTCTTTATCGAGGGAAAGAGTATCTCTTGATAGACACGGCCGGACTGAGAAGAAAGGCAAGGGTCAAGGAAAAGATAGAAAAGTTCTCAATGATCAAGGCCCTCAAAAGCCTCGATCGATGCCATGTGGCCGCGGTTATTATAGACGCTGATGAAGGAATCTCAGAGCAAGACGCACGGATTTCCGGGTACATCCTTGACAAAGGGAAAGGTGTGGTCCTGGCTGTTAACAAGTGGGATTTGATCAAAGATGACTCGCGTAAAAGGGATTCCCTGGATAATGAAATAGACCGGCAATTGAAATTCATCTCATTTGCCCCAAGAGTGAACGTTTCAGCCTTGACAGGCGAATATGTTATGAAACTCTTTGACAAAATCGACATGGTCTATGAAAATTTTTCTCGGAGACTCAGCACGTCATCTGTCAATAGTGCCATACAAAAAATGATAGAAAAGCATCCTCCTCCGAGAACTGGCCGAGGACAACTAAAATTCTTTTACGCCACACAGACCCGCACGAGACCACCTACTTTTGTAGTATTTGTAAACAGACCGGAAATGGTCCATTTTTCCTATGAGCGTTTCTTGATAAATCAATTAAGAGAGAGCCTTCGGCTTGAGTACACGCCTATAAGGATCAAATTCAGAAAGAGATGAGCGGGTGCGAAAGGATATTGAAATTCCAACAAAGCAAATCCCCTCTGGGCCAGGATTTTTATTTTTTAGCCCCTAACCCTTTGCCCAGCCCCTTAATTTTCTGGCCCAGCCGGGAGGTAAGGCTTAAAAAATGGGTTTCGGCCAGTAATCGGTCTGTGTCCCGCAACCTTTGGGTGAGAACCCCCATCACTTTGATAACGAGATCAAATCGAAGGCGCATGAGATCCAAAAAATCGCCCCTGAGAAGGCAGAGCACCAATGTCTTTTCAATGGGTTCAACAGTAGCAGACCGGCGCTTCCCGTCAATAAAGGAGAGTTCACCCAGAATTTCCCCTGCCCCAAGAGTGACCAGGATAGCCTCTTCACCCTTCGGGGATGTAATGGCCACTTTCACGCGTCCTTTTTTTATTATATATAAACTATCCCCCTTATCTCCCTTGTTAAAAATTGTCTGGCCCGGGCTGTATTCCTTCTCGATTAAAGAGGCCTCCAAACGATCAACGTCTGATTTCTCAAGGTCGGAGAATATGGGGATTTTCCAGATTATATCGTCCAAAGTCATAGGTCGCCCTCAAGATACATGCAAGTGTTAAAATGAAAATTTACATTCTGACGAATTAAGTGTGTTTCAAATAGTCCAATTAAAAAGGGTTCTACATCATTAAAGAATCCAGGCCCAAAGGACCTGGATTTCTGGTTTTAATTAAAAATTACCTTATCACAATACTGTAAAAAGTGCAAATTGCCTTATAAAATAGTGTGCTATCTCCAACATCTACGAAATGGGGGACGGTCATAGGAAAATAAGTAAATTGACATGATGAAGGTGATGTGGTAGGAAATACACATGCCCAGATTAGCCCGATTGGACGCACCCGGCGTGCTCCATCACGTTATTATCCGCGGTATTGAACGCCGAAATATTTTCGA
>JAKLQB010000669.1 GCA_022013615.1 Desulfobacterales bacterium
ATGATGGGGAGTTGTATATACTGATTAAGAAACCCTAAAGCAAGTGATCTAAAGTGACTAAATAGAAAATTTTGATAGATCAGCAACACTCAGAAAAAGGCGGCTGAGATGCTGCAGGACCCCTATCCTGTTTGCTTTCAATGCCTCGTTTTCTTTTGTCAGGATTTCCACCCCATCAAAAAACTCATTCACAGGCTTCCTGAGCCTAACCATGAGATCAAGAGCCTTGTAATAGTCCATTCTTTCCAGATATTCATGGACATTGTCCTTCAGCGCCTGATATGTCTCCCATAAATCGGATTCACAGGTTTCCTTGAATAAGACAGGGTCTACCTCAAATGGTTTTACCTGTTTCTTGAGTATGTTGGTTACCCTCTTAAAGGTCAGGGCCAGTTCTTGAAACTCTCTTGACTCAGAAGTAAATTTCTTGAGCTGGTCAATCCTTGAGCGCAGTTCATTGATCCGATCGAACTTAACCGATATGACCGCTTCAATCAGATCGGTCTTATAACCCGAACGTAACATCAGCTGTTTGTATCGTTCTCTGAAAAAGGCTGACATCTTGGCAAATACCCGGTCACTGTCAAACTCGATCTCTTCACGCAAGACAGAGAGACCTTTTGCAATGAACTCCTTAAGGGACAGGTCCCACCCCATGTTTTCTATAACCCGGATGATGGCCAGGGAATGTCTGCGAAGGGCAAAAGGATCCGCAGTGCCTGACGGTTCCAGGCCAACAGCAAAACAGCCGACAATTGTATCCATGCGGTCTGCCAGGCCAACAACGGCCCCAATTTTGGAAGTGGGAAGCTGGCCCTCTGCCCTTGTGGGGAGGTAGTGTTCATAAATTCCCAAACACACTTCTTCCGGCATGCCTTCCAGTCGAGCATACTCTCTGCCCATTACACCCTGAAGGCCCGGAAACTCCGTGACCATATGGGTAACGAGATCACATTTACACAATCTGGCAGTAGTTTCTACATCACCAACCTTGTCAGAAAGCACTTTTTCGGCAAGGTACCCGGCCAGTCTTGTAAAACGCTGAACCTTTGCATAGGAAGTCCCCAGATCGGCCTGATATATAACCCTTTTCAGATCATCGAGCCGATCACCTAACAGCCGTTTTCGATCCTCTCTAAAAAAGAAGTCAGCATCAGAAAGCCTGGCGCGCAAGACCCGTTCATGACCTCTCCGAACCACAGATTCATCCCTTACAACGGTGTTGTTAATGGCCACGAAATTCGGCATTAGTTGGGTGTTTTCATCATAGATTGCGAAATATTTCTGATGCTCTTTCATTGCCGTTACCAGAACAGGACCGGGGAGATCTAAAAAAGCCTCATCAAAACTGCCACAAACCGCAGAAGGGTGTTCCACTAAATTTGCCACCGTTTTCACCAACTCCGGGTCCTGGGGAGGCTTTCCACCAACTCTTCTGGCTGCATCCCCAGCCACTTGCTCCACGATTTCTTCTCTTTCCTGCTGGTCGATTATGACGAAGCTCTTCTCCATTTTTCTAAGATAGTCCCGAACGTCTGAGACTTCTTTTATTTCAGGAGCCATAAACCGATGCCCCCGGGTGGTATTACTGCTCCTTACACCTGCCATCTCAAAGGGGATCACCTCACCGTTCAAAAGGGCCAATACCCATTGTACTGGCCGGACAAACGCATAGCCAATGTTCCCCCAACGCATGGACTTAGGCCAGGAAATATCAGCGAAGAGTTTCGGCAAGACCTCGGCTAAGATATCCCTGGTGGGTCTCCCGGGAATCTGGCGTTTTACGTATAGATATTCCCCTTTTGGCGTGTTTACGCATTCCAGTTCCTCAACGGAAACTCCCTGCCTTTGCGCAAAACCAGTGGCGGCCTTAGTTGGCTTTCCTTCTTTATCATAGGCTACACTCTTCGGAGGACCCGTGTTCTCCTGGACTAAATCCTTCTGTCTTTCCGAAACGCCTTCCCCTATGAGCACCAGTCGCCTGGGTGTTCCATAAGTGCGCAGGTTGCCTGTTATTTCAATCCGGTTTTCTCTTAAACAGGCTTCTGCCAGCCGCCTCAACTCATTTAATCCTTCCTCCAGGTAAGCTGAGGGGATCTCCTCTGTTCCAATTTCTAAAAGCAGTTCAGCAGTCATATTTGCTCTCTTGTAATTTGTCATTCGTCACTCATCATTTCCCAATCGCAAATCATCAGGCAACCATCAATAGTCAATAGTCAATCAAAAATCATCAGTCAGCCATCAATAGTCAATCGCCAATAGTCAATAGTCAATAATCAAGGGGTATCCCATTTCCTCTCTCTGAACCAAATAATTCTTTGC
>JAKLQB010000670.1 GCA_022013615.1 Desulfobacterales bacterium
ATATCAATACCGCCTTAGACTGTACCGGTTTTTCCCAAAATCTGAATAGTGTCAATGAATCCATTAATACAAACAAGCTCAATAAGCCGGAAAGGTTTCACCCTGCTGGAAATCTTGATCGCTATGTTCATCTTTGCTGTGGTTCTTACAACGATTTTTACGGCTTACACCGGAACCTTTAGAATCATCGACGAGACCGAATCCCAGGCGGACATTTATGCAATGGCCCGTACTGTGCTGATTAGGATGCAGGAAGATCTGGAGTCCATTCATTTTAAAGAGACAGGGTCTTCAAAACCTGAAGGAAGTTCCCTCGAACCTGCCACATTTCTGGGGGAGAACAAAGAAATCAAAGGCAGGGACGCCGACACTCTCCGTTTCCTTTCAAGGGCACACCTAATCTTCGACGAAGAGGATGAGAATCCAGGGGTAGCAGAGATAAGTTACTATGTGAGCGAAAATGAAGTAGAAGACAGCCTGGCTCTCTACAGGTCGGATAGGCCGGAACTTGCGGCACCGCAGGAGGAAGGAACTGGTGGATTGATTCTCTGCGATGGTCTTTTTTCAGTAAATATTACATATCATGATGCAGATGGGGAAATGCACGAAACCTGGGACTCTTCAGAGGATGAGTTGAAGCATAAATTGCCAGCAATGGTCTCCATTTTGCTGGAATTTGTAAACATCAGAAATGCTGAAAAACCGCATAAGTTCATGACACGTGTTGCCCTTCCCATGGCCAGAGAAAGACATGAATAGGCTTATTAAAGATGACAGCGGCTTTGCCCTGATCCTCACAATTTTAATAATCAGCCTGATTGTGGCAATAACGCTTCAGTTCAACACCTCCATGAGGTCTGATATGTATGATGCTGCCAGCATGAAAGAAGGGATTGAACTTACGTGTATCGCAAAATCAGGATTTAGTTATGCCTGCGCTGTGCTCTCTCAGGACGACCCTGCAGTTGACTCCTTGCATGAAGACTGGGCAGATCAAAAGCTGCTGTCTTCTAATTCTGCTACCATGTTTGAAAATGGCCGTTTTGAGGTACGGATTATTGATTATTCCGGAAAAATACCAATCAATAGTCTTGTGGAAGGGGAAAAATACGAGGCGCTTCTGACGAGATTTTTGAGCCTTGAAGAATTCGGCCTTGGGTCCGAAGATGTAGGTAATCTTGTGGATGCCATCAAAGACTGGGTCGACCCGGACGACGAGATAACAAAGTTTGGTGCGGAAAACGGGTATTATCAAGCGCTTGACAGGCCTTATTCCTGCAAGAACGCGCCTCTGGATTCCGTGGAAGAATTGCTGTTTGTGAAAGGCATCACAAAGGAACTCTTTTACGGCACAAGGGAAAAACCTGGTATTTCAGGCTACTTAACGGTTTACGGTAATGGCAGGATCAATATCAATACTGCCGACCCACTGGTCTTGAGGTCTCTTTCGGATCAGATTGACCAGGAGATGGTCGAAGAGATGGTGGCATATCGAGAAGATGAAAAAAATGACCTGAACGACCCGGCATGGTACAAGAACGTACCAGGCATGAGCCATGTTAGCATGAATGATTTGCAGACGACTTCAAGCACCTGTTTTAAGATAGAATCGGAGGGTCACAAAGAAACCATGAGCAAACGAGTCACTGGTACGGTGGAAAGGAAAGAGGGGATAGTGAAGGTCCTGGCATGGAAAATAGAGTAGATCTCTAAATTTCTTGATTTTTTTTGCATTTGTTGTGATAAAATTATATAATTTATATTAATTGGTTGAAACATTAGCTGGTAACAGATGCGGAGTTCCTGCGGTAGGTACTAAAAATGCCGGAAAAGATATTAGGCCTTGACATAAGCGATGATGCCATAACTGCCGTCCAGGTGGAAGGCGGTCTGAAGGGATACCAGATTTCGGCCTGCGCACGCATCAGGATTGAAGGCGATGACGGCCTGGATGATGCCTTGATGGAGCTATTTGAGCAGCAGGATCTCAGGAGTGATGTCTACCTTGCTTCAATTCCCGGCGAACATGTATCGTATCGAAATCTTCGGATGCCTTTTAAAGATGCTAAGAAAATCAGGCAAACCCTGCCTTTTGAAGTTGAGACCATGGTCCCGTTCCCAATCGATGATCTGGTGATAGATTTTACCATCAATGACCGATCGGACCAGAGCGAAATTCTGGCTGTTTCTGCAAGAAAGGAACTTATTTCCGGGTATCTGGCACAATTGCAGTCTCACAGCATTGACCCTGATGTTTTGGATATCAGATGTGTGCCCACGGTCTCCTTGCTTTTAAAACAGGAAGAGACCCCTGACAATGGACTTTTCCTGGAGATGGGCGAGAGGAGAAGTACCATGGTCCTTTTCCTTAAAAGGCGTGTGGCCTTGATTCGATCATTTTCCTTTAATGCCCCTGCTTTCGCTATCACCGCAAATGGTGATCACACTGAAACTCCGACCCGTGAGCAAGCTGAATCCTGGTTTGAGTCGTTTTGCACAATGGTCGAAAATACAATCCATTCCATAGGATGTCAGAGCAATAGAGAAGTACGACCCGAAACAGTCTTTTTTACCGGTGTCGGCGCTCTATACCCGGAGACAGCAGACCTGCTGACGAGATTTCTTGGTGTACCGGCTCAGGAGATTGACCTGAGCAAAGACAGGAAAATTAATATGAGGGAAAGCGTTGTTAGGGTGTGGAATCCAGGCCTCATGGATAATGCCCTTGCACTTTCGCTCCGGAATGGGAAACAGGGACAGGGTTTCAATTTCAGGAAAGATGAATTTGAAATAAAGAAACGCGGTTTCTGGCTCCAAAAGGAGTTCCGGAGAGCAATGATCTTTCTTGGGGTGATCCTCTGCCTTTTAATTGTTGATATGGGTGTGGATTACTATTTTCTGAAAGAAAGATACAGGATGCTGGGTCAACAGGTCACAGAGGTGTTCAGCAGGGCATTTCCTGATGTGAAAAGGATTGTGGATCCGCTTCAGCAGATGAGGGTGAAAGTCAATGAGGTGAAGACATCGGCTATCTCGATCCCGGGTACAAATTCAAGTAACAAGGTAATTGACCTGTTGAAGGATATCTCGGAACGTATTCCAAAGTCACTGGATGTGCAGGTGAGCCGTATGGTAATTGATCAGGAAACAGTGCGCATCAGCGGGAAGACGGATACATTTAACACAGTCGATAGTATTAAAAGCGGTCTGGAGCCCTCCAAATATTCCAGTGGTGTAACCATCAGTTCTGCGAATCTTGACCGAACAGGAAAGCGGGTTCAATTTGAGATAAAACTGCAACGGAAAAAATAGATTATGATGAAACTCGCAAAACGAGAAAAATACCTGGTTTCGTTTGCAGCATGTGCTATTGCTCTCTTCCTAATATTTCAGTTCCTCATTTTTCCCTTTTTTGAGGAAAGAAAACGGATTCAGAGAGGCATCAGGGCAAGGGAGGAGGGCCATGAGGAAATTGTGAAACTGAGGGCTGAATATCTGGTTCACAAGAAAGGCTTTCAAGGCATAAAGCAGATCCTTGCCGGGCGGGAAAAAGGATTTACGCTTTTTTCCTTTCTTGAAAAGGCCTCTGGTGAGGCTGAACTTAAAGGGCATATCAAATATATGAAACCATCCGATTCACAGGGCACAGGGCCTTATAAAGAGTCGATGGTTGAGATGAAATTAGAGGAAATTACTCTGAACCAGTTGGTTGGATACCTTTATCGTATCGAGTCGCCGGAAAACATCATAAGTATAAAAAGGATTTCAATTACGGAAAATAAAAAGGAATCAGGTTACCTGGATACCATTTTGCAAGTGTTGACCTTTCAGTAAATGGAAAATGATTCGTTCTATATTTAAACATAAAAAGTGTCTCGGCTATACCCTTTACGGGATACTGTTAGTGATCGTGCTTCTGTATTACCGTTTTCCTTCAGATGCTCTTGGGGATTATCTGCAATCAACGGCAGATGAGATAAATCCCAGGTACCATGTCTTGGTTGGAAAAGTACGGCCTTCATTCCCCTTTGGTGTGAAGTTTCTGAAGGCCAGGGTTTCCTTGAGAGAAAATCCTGATACAGATCTCTTTATGGCAGAGAGCCTTCTGATAAGACCCGGGCTATGGTCATTCCTGAAAGGAGAATCAAAATACCGGTTTGACTGCCTTGCCTATGGAGGAGATATAAAGGGTTCTGTTCATTTTTCAGACAATGGTGGGGAGGCATCTGAGCGCCCTTTTACTACATCAATGGAACTGAGAGATATACGCATCAATGATTACGAGTATCTTTTTACTCTGATTGGCCGGAATGTGAAAGGGATCCTTGGAGGCATTATCACCTATAGCGGGCAGGGCAGTTTATTGATAAATGGCAAAGGGGAGGCCAACCTGAGAATATCAGATGGATCGGTGGAGCTTTTACAGCCCATATTCAGTTTGGCGTCTGTTAGCTTTGATGATGTCTGGATCAAAATGATTCTTGAGAAGACAAAAATAAAACTGACCCGTGTTGAACTGGAAGGCAGAGAGATAAAGGGAACGTTATCTGGCACTATCGGTTTGAAACAAAATTTTTCCAGGAGCAGGCTTGCATTAAGGGGGAGCATTGAACCATTGGAAGGCTTTTTTAAAAGCGAAAACGGCGCACCTCGTATTATGAAGCTATTCAAGCGACGTCTGAGAGAAGGAAAACTCTCTTTTGTCGTTCGTGGTACACCCGCAGATCCCAAAATCAGATTCATATAAAGCACATGACAAAACTATTTTACACTATTTTAAACATTGTTGCCTTATCTCTCGTCGTTTATATTGGCGTAGATACCTTTTACAGGGTCGTCTCTTCAGAACTAAAAGGGGTAAATACCAAAGAGATAGTAATGGAACCACTCCCGAATGCCGAAGAGAGTAAGAGGTCCCCCTTGAGTAGTTTTCAGGTAATAACCGAACGAAATCTATTTGGTTCTCTTGATAAGGCCTCTAAAGATGTTAATGAAGAAGAAATTGAAGCCCTTGAACCCACGTCTCTTAAGATTGCCCTTTTGGGTACGGTCACTGGTGATGAACAGAACGCCTTTGCTGTTATAGAGGAAACTGATAAAAGAAAGCAGGGTTTGTATAAAATTGGAGACAGTGTGCAGAATGCCACTGTTAAGACGATTCTAAGAGAGAAGGTGGTGCTCAGGGTAGGGACAAAAGATGAAATACTGACAATGGAAGAATCCGCTGCTTCAAGAAGAGAGAAAGTACGAGGGCCTTCAAAAACCGCTGAGAGAGGAAATACTATAACGGTCAGCCGTAAGGATATACAGAGCTCACTAAAAGATATTAATGAACTCATGTCTCAAGTACGCATTCGCCCTCACTTTAAAGATGGTAAATCCGATGGATTATCAGTATCACGGATTAAAGGTGGTTCTATTTTTTCAAAGTTAGGGCTTAGAAATGGGGATATTGTCCAAAAGATAAACGGCGAACCCATAAATAGTCCTGATGAGGTGCTGGCGTTGTATGAGAAATTGAAATCAGGTTCTCGCGTGTCATTGGAAGTGACCCGGAAGGGTGAACCAAAGACCATGAATTACAGGTTCAGGTAAGGCTGTGTATACTTCATTTTTCGGTTTTAAAGAAAAACCATTCAATCTAACACCAGATGCACGATACCTCTTTCTGAGTCCCCATCATAAGGAGGCACTCGACCATCTGCTTTACGGGATTAATGAAAGAAAGGGCTTTATTGCCATTACCGGCGGTGTTGGCACGGGAAAGACAACCCTTTCCCGTACCATCCTCAGCCATCTGGACAAGTCGACAAAGAGCGCTTTGATATTCAATTCTTTTATCTCCGACAACGAACTCCTGAAAACCATAATTCAGGAATTTGGCATTGAAACGGAACAGGAGACCGCGAGTAAAAAGGACAATATTGATGTGCTCAATCAATTTCTGCTTGATAACTTCAGCCAGGGTGGCAATGCGGTGCTCTTGATTGATGAGGCTCAAAATCTTTCTCATACTGTGCTTGAGCAGATACGAATGCTGTCAAATCTGGAAACGGAAAAGGAAAAATTGATCCAGATTGTGCTGGTGGGACAGTACGAACTGGCAGAACTCCTTGCTACACCCTCCCTGAGACAGCTCAATGAGCGCATTACGGTTCGTTATGATCTGCGGCCTTTGAAATTTGAGGACATAAAGGGCTATGTGGAACATCGCCTGGTGGTGGCAGGCGGTCGTGGAAATGTACGGTTTACAAATGGCGCATTCAGGAAAATCTATAAATACTCTCAAGGTAACCCAAGACGGATCAATGCTGTTTGTGATAGAGCGCTTCTTATTGCATACGCCAGGGAAGAATATATCATTTCAAAAGGAATGGTTGGGAAGGCTATCAAAGACTTCAGTGGAAATATGGCCACTGACCATTCAGTGTTGGGTTGGCACAGGAGGGGGACTGAATCAGCCACTGTTGTAGTACTTTTACTGGTCTTGCTCATCATCATTGCGGGACTCGCCGGATGGAACTTCAGAGACAAGATCGGAGGCGTCTTTTCAGGCAGGGAACAGATCCCCGTGGTTAGAGCAGAATATGATACCCCTGTATCTCCTGAGCCCACAATGAAATCAGACGATTTATTTCTTGATGAAAAGACGAGCCTTGCGGGTCTTTTTGACCGTTCCAATATTAGTCTGGAAACTGGCGACAATTTAGGCCTTTTTTCCTTTGATGTGGCTCCTGAATACTACGTGATGTTCA
>JAKLQB010000671.1 GCA_022013615.1 Desulfobacterales bacterium
CAGACAACCAAAGTGGGACAGTGGAATAGATACATCCCTCAGGGCACGGTAGTTTGAGATGGTCAATTTTGTCATTCGCATGGCATATCCTCACTAAGTTAATACCCACTGCACAGCAAACAGCGTCTGCACACTCCGCCGTTGCTTCAACTGTTTTTCGATGTTTACAATCAGTTCCTCGCGCTGTACGTCGATGGCGTCCTGGGCATCGAACAACTCGCGGCGTTTGGTGTTCCGCGTCTTCTCCAGGGCCTTGATAACTTTCTGGGCCGCCAGCTTGTCCTGCAGCGACTGCGCCAGGGCCGCCGTCTTTCGGGCCTCGCGTATTTGTTTGTCGATCTCCTTGATTTCCCGCTCCAGCCCCTGCTTGAGGTCCTCGGACCAACGATCCAGATTGAGGACTTCTTCGTCGAAGAATTCCCCGTTGAGTTTGTCTATGTCGAAGAGTACGTTCGTTCAGGACGTGCGCAACTCTCCAAAAAAATGGACGAAGTTAAGCTTTTAATGTTCAACAAAATCTACCATACGTTTTTGTCAAATCCGGTCAAAATAAATAAAAAAACTCCACGTCTCTTTCGAGATAATGGAGCTCTAAAAAACATAGGTCAAGGCATGGTTCCCCTCCGGTGTCACAGTATGGATTGCACGGGCCCCCGATAGCGGGATCCTCCATAGGCGGATAAATCTACGCTATGCTCCGACAGGCATGCTGTTCTCCAAAAATGGTTAAAAACCTATCATCGTAATCCGGATAAACCGGAATTGAGGAATTACGAATTGAGGAATTGAGGAATTGAAAACGACCTTCTTGATCTAAACCCTCAATCTCTACCCCGTTAAATCCGTTCTTGCATTTATTTAACCGGGGCCTAAATTGATGAATTCATAAATTTTTTGGCCAACAAGGCTCTTCCGGGGGCAAAATTTGTGACCATTTTGCGCGCAATTCCATTCATAAGGGATTAAAACTTAGAAGAAATTAACTGAAATTAGCTATTTCGTCAAGAAAAACACAACTCTTTTTGAGCATTGGTGGTCAAAGGAGGAAGGATCGCTTCGGTTGAGGCGAAGACAATTCGCACTTAAAATTCATCCAGGAGATCATTTTACATAAGGCCTGGGGTCTGCTCTTGACTCTTACTAACATTCCCTATGAGTCAAGGGCAGACCCCTTTATCACTGTGAATTTCTCTACCATAAGCCTGTTGGAAAAGATGATGGGGTTTTTTAAAAGCCCCATCACCTTATGTATGAAATGTAAGGTTAGGCGGTTTTGACCGTTATCTTCCTCGGCATCGCCGGTTCAACCTTCGGCAAGATCAGCCGCAGGACACCATCTGTCAGGTCAGCTTCAATCTTGGATTGATCTATGCCTTCCGAAAGGGTAAACTGCCGGATATACTTGCCTGTTTCATATTCTCTCAATACGCCTACCTCATTTGGGCCTTCGGGAGCATCCACATCACTGGCAAGGCTCAGGACATCATCACGAACATCAATGGCTAAATCCTTCGTCTTTACGCCCGGCATATCAGCAAGTATAGTGATCTCACGATCCGTCTCAAAGATATCCACTGCCGGAGTAAATATTAAACCAGGTTTCATTTGTTCTGCCGGCGTGGTTATTTCTTTCTTTTCTTTTGGTTTTAATGCTTTGCTTTCAGTATCTCCCATAATACATTCCTCCCTTCAAACGTAGTTCGTGCATTTATGCTGTTTTAACAACAATCTGCTTTGGCTTTGCTGACTCTGCCTTGGGCAGAACAACTGTTAAGATACCATCCTCAGAGCGGGCTTCTACCTTAGTTGTGTCAACCTGAGTCGGCACACTAATTACCCTGCTGAATTTTCCAGCCTCCCTCTCTCTTCTATGGTAATTTGCATTTTCATCTTCCGGAAGAATCTTTCTTTCTCCAGCAATAGTTAGATTATTACCTGTAACAGACAAGTCCAGATCGTCAGCCTTTATACCTGGAAGTTCCGCACGAACATAGTAGTTGTCATGGTCTTCAGTAAAGTTTACCAGGGGAAAAACTCCGGCCGCAGGTTCTCCGAAAAATCTCCCTGTAAGACCTTCGCTAACCCTGTCCACCTGTCTTTTCATACGTTCGAGTTCCTCAAAAGGACCCCTCCAGCCACCTGTTGGCCAACCACTTATTCTTCTTAGTATCATTGTTTATCCCTCCTTATCTCTTTTTAGAATTAGTACAAAGTTGTTTTGGTCTCCTTTTGAAATAAATAATCATGTTTGGACACTTGTCAAGGTGACTTCGATAGTATCGATACTAATTAGTGTCTGAACGAAAACCCTGTTCAGGCACGATTTTGGATTTTGGATTGCGGATTTTGGATTCACAAAAGAAAGCAATTTCATTGGGTTTGAAATTTTCGAGTAAAACTGGAAAACCATATTTCGAGGTTTTCGTTCAGGCA
>JAKLQB010000672.1 GCA_022013615.1 Desulfobacterales bacterium
AAAAAACGCTCCAGGCTCCCCAGCAAGGCCCTGTGTATCATATAGGGACGGTGTTCTTTTCCGTCCTCACCTATAAAGTTCATATCAAAACGTTCAGGCAGATTAAAATCGAACTGAATAGTCGTACACTGCCATTCCCGCCCCAAGGCGTCTTTTATCTTTATATCAATCTTAGGTCCGTAGAATACGGCCTCCCCTTCCATCTTTTCGTAGCATAGATCTTTTGCCTTTATTGCCTTGACCAGCGATATCTCGGCCTGGCGCCACATCTCGTCGGCACCGGCGTACTTTTCAGGTTTCTTGGGATCCCTGACGCTCAAGTCGATCTTCACATCATCAAAACCGAAACCACTCAAAAGATCGAGGCTGAATTCCAATACTCGCAGGATTTCATCCTCTACTTGATCAGGGGTACAGAAAACATGGGCATCATCCTGTGTAAAACCCCTGACCCTCATAAGGCCGTGTAATGTACCACTTCTCTCATATCTATACACAGTGCCCAACTCAGCCCACCGAAGGGGTAATTCACGATAGGATCGCAATCCTGATTTATAAATCATGATATGAAAAGGACAATTCATGGGCTTTATGTAATAGTCCTGGCCATCCACATCCATGGGCGAATACATTCCATCCTTATAGAAATCAAGATGTCCCGATGTCTGCCAAAGCTGAGCGCGACCTATATGCGGAGTAAAGACAATGTCATAACCGCCTTCATAGTGTCTTTTTCTCCAGTAATCCTCAATGAGAACTCTGACCTGCCCGCCTTTAGGGTGCCAGTAGGCAAGCCCTGCCCCCCCTTCATCATGGAAACTTATGAGATCCAGGTCCTTGATTAATCGCCGGTGGTCTCGTTTCTCAACCTCCTTCAATTTCTGGATATAACTCTTTAATGTTTTTTTATCAGCAAAAGCAAGACCATAAATCCGGCTAAGCATGGTCCTTTTTTCATCGCCCCGCCAGTAAGCGCCGGCCACCTTGTTCAGATGAAAGGCCTTGATCACCCCGGTGGATGGGACATGGGGTCCCCGGCACAGATCCGTGAAGCTTCCTTGTGTATAGAGAGACACCTTTTCAGCATCTAAATCACTGATTAACTCCACCTTATAATCTTCGCCATTGCTTTCGAAAAACTCCATTGCCCCCTGGCTACTCATTTCTTTCCGGACAAAAGGGAGATTTGCCTCAATGATCTCTTTCATCTTTTCTTCAATCCCAGCCAGATCGTCCTCTTTAAAAGGACGTTCATAATCAAAGTCATAGTAAAATCCGTCTTTGATGGCCGGGCCAATGGTCACCTTAACGCCCGGGAAGAGTTCCCTAACCGCCATGGCCATCACGTGGGACGTACTGTGCCTGAGAATTTCGAGGCCTTCCTCTGAATCCAGGTAAATCGGCTCCAGTTCCGATTGAGACTCTATGGGGCTTGAAAGATCACGAATCTCCCCATTAATCTTCACTGCCACTGCTCTTTCAACCCCTTTCAACTCCAAATGCTTCAGGGCCTCCAGGGCGGATAAGGATTCAGTCTCTATTTCTTTTGGTGGCTGGGCCTTTAAATTAATGGAAAGAGTTCGCATTATTTCTACCTAATGTAAACAAGGCATCAGGAGCAGCGCTTAGCCTACTCAGATGCCTTATAATATTTTCCCTTAAAAATCCAATTTATTAAAAAAACTCTATCGGTTTTTCCTGCTATATATATCGTTAAGTGGTTGAGGGGTTGAGGGGTTAAGTGGTTGTAAATATAGGTATATCCTCTAATTTCAAGAAAATTGGACACTTGATGTTTTAACGATCGTAATCCCGCCAAGACGGGACTGGATTAATGACCATAATTTTCCTACTCAGCTATTTGACGATTTCTGAAATTAAAAGGTATCGAACCTATAAAGCCCCGCAGCTAAACTGACCATATCCAAAAAGTCTTGTGTTTGTAACCAATAACATAAGAAAATGCAAGTAAAAAATAGGCTACCAAAAGTAAAAAAGGGATTATGACAAATGCCACAGTCCCTTAATCTTACTGGTAGGCACGAAGGGATTTGAACCCTTGACCCCTACCGTGTCAGGGTAGTGCTCTCCCCCTGAGCTACGTGCCTGTAAGAATTCTAATTATCAATCCACATATAGGATGTCAAGCCGTATTCTGCTAACTCAGCAATTAGTAACATTTTGAATTAAAAAAAATTATCAGCGGATTGTCAGACCGTGGGGTTTTCTTTTCAGACGGCCAAATTAGGTCAGGAATGGGCATTGTTACTGAAATTTTTCAATCCTGAACAATATTTCTTCTTCTTCACCCTGATCAAGCTTTACCAAGAACGGAAGATTTTCATGATTGAGGACGCGTTCCACAAACCTTTTTCTGTCTCCTTGAAACTCAACCGCAATAGATATGGAATCTTTTCTGACCCTGGTCTGTCTAACGGATTTTACTCCCGACACATCTCTTCTTAGAAAATCCCTGAAGGCCCTGAACTGCTTATAACTGCTCAAACCATTCAAGGTAATTTCCAGGTGGCGGACCCTTCCACGATCGGAGGCGGTATACCGAATAATGGCTGGGGTCAACTTTGCGGCCAGTCGATTGGCCAACCTCTCGATGGCTTCCATTACTGGCTGTTTCCCTTCAGCTTCTTTCTTAATCTGTTCGAATGCAACGGTTTGAGAGATCTGTGCCCCCTGATTGACATCCAGGGCCTTAAGCGCCAAAGATACCTCTTTATTACCTATGATTTCGCTCTGACCGTAGATCACTACATCGGCAGAGAAAAGCCTTCCCCACTCCAAAGCGTCAACGTCCTGAAGGTCAACATGCTTTAAGGATTCGGAATACCCGGTGTCCGGGACTTTCAATGTCCGATTTATTGGGCTAAGGGCTCTTTCCTGAAACACATTGTGAAGAACAAGCTCAGTGCCGCTCATGGAAGAATAAGTCTCCGGGTCTCTCCACCAGTAATAGGCCGTCCCTCCCTTCCACTCTGAAACCAGGAACAGGACTTTAAGGGGAGGCCCCTCTGTAACAACAACGCCAGCTTCTCTCAGTTTCTCATCTATTACCTTTTCATTGACCCGAAGCTTGATAAGGACCTTATACTCTTCTCCGGTTTGATCCTCTGAAAGGATATTGAAATTCTCAATTTCTGCTTTAGCTCCCGGCAGTATGTCATAGATAATCCTCTGGAAATTATTTGCCACACCCTCACTTCCCAGCCGATGCAAAAGGTAATTTTCAACCCCTTTTATAAGTGCATCAGAGATAGCAGACTCTTTTGCCTGCGCCAAATTACCATCTTTAACGGTGGCCGTTCCAATGGCGAGAATTTCATTTTCCACCGGCTTCGCTCCCATGGCCGCCGGCAGGAGCGATAGCCATAAAAAGCAGAAAAAACAACAAACAATAAAGAAATCATAGGCCATTCTTAAGGCAATTTTTTCCATCATCTTTTTCATTTGGTAGTGTTGGTGGTTAGTTGGTAGTCGTCACGCTACAGGCAGAATAATATTTGAAGAATAGCTAAAGGTCAAGCAGGTACGCGTGTAAAATCTTTGACCTTCTGTAAAATGGGATCAAAATCCTCAGGATCAACCCAACTGGCATCAGGGTCGGCCCGAAACCATGTTAGCTGTCGCTTGGCGTACCTTCGGGTGTCTCTTTGAATTCTATGGATCGCCTCAATAAGAGTCCATTCTTTTTTCAGGTGCTTTATTATATGTCTGTACCCTATAGCCTTCATGGGTTTTAGATCGGGTGAATAACCCTGTATTAGAAGGTTTTCAGTCTCTTCTACCAAACCCCCTTCCACCATGGACACGCTTCGCTTGTTAATGCGTTCATAAAGCTGTTCCCTGTTTACTTTCATACAGAGCATTAGCGCGTTTAGAGGCCTGTCCCTGAAACCGTGCTCCCCGCTGAGGGCCGAAGGAAGCCGATTGGTCAGTTGGATAATTTCAAGTGCCCTTATCAGCCTCACGCGATCATTGGGGTGAATTCTACCTGCGCATTCAGGATCTAAATGCTTCAGCCTTTCATGGAGCTTCCCGGTTCCCAGAAGATCACATTCCCGGCATAGTGATTCCCTCAGTTCCAGATCTGCAGGCGGACAGTCGAAGAGTCCTGAGAGCAAACTTTTTATATAAAGTCCTGTCCCACCTACCACAAAACACATCTTCCGCCTTGACAGGATATCCGTTATGATGGGAAGTGCCATAGACCGATACATCGCCGCATTGTATTCTTCATCAGGGTCCACCACATCCATAAGATGATGCGCAACACCCTTTTGTTCTTCAGATGTCGGCTTGGCCGTGCCAATATCCATCCCCCGATAGACTTGCATGGAATCTGCGTTGACGATTTCCCCTCCTAAAGCTAATGCCAATTCCACACCAAGCGAAGTCTTTCCACTTGCCGTAGGCCCGGAAATAACAATGACTTTTGGTCCGCTGTTGTTGGTCATTGCAACAATCTCAATTTGTAACCGTTCACACAATCCTCTTAAACATCTTCTCAATTTCATAATAGGTGAAGTGCTTGAATATGGGTCTTCCATGCGGGCAGTTTGTGGGTATTTCCATATCTTCCAACTCACCCAGGAGATGGCTGATTTCCTCATGAGTCATTGAATGGCCTGCCCGGATTGCCCCATGACAGGCCATGACCGTCAATGCTTTGTCCAGGACCATGTCATCATCCAGTTTGTCATCCTCCAGTGCTGTTATGAGTTCCGACAAAAAAGCATCCCACTGAACATTCTTTAAGATCGCGGGGACCGACCTCAACAAAAACGTGTTGCCCCCGAAATGGTCAAGTTCAATGCCGAAACGATTTAACTGATCACGTTTTTCCAGAACGATCCTTTGCTCTTTTGTACTGAGCTCAAGCCTAAAAGGCATCAGGAGGATCTGGGCTTCAATCCGCGAGTTATTAGCCCCTTTTTTTAGATTTTCATAAACGATTCTTTCGTGTGCCGCATGTTGATCAACCATTAGAAGCCCATCTCTCACTTGACACAGGATGTAGGTATTTCCCAATTGACCGATTAACTGGGGGGTTTCTCTAATCAAGGACTGTTCGCGCTCTTCCACTTCAAAAGGGACGACCGGACTTTGTCCTGTCTGGGAATACTTCCAAACTGGCTCAGATATACCAAGGGCTTCCTTTTGAAAAAATCTGTCTTCCTGCTGAGGTTTTGGACCAATATAGGGGTGAAAGCTCTGGCCAAGTGCCTTTCCAACAGTGGAAACGATAGACTGGAAAACATCACGGCTATTGTGGAATCGTACCTCCTGTTTGGTTGGGTGTATGTTGACATCCACTTTTGAAGGATCAGTTTCTATAAAAATAACGGCTTGAGGATACTGCCCTTTCATGAGTCGTTGTCCATAGCCTTCCAGCACAGCCTTAGTCACAAGTCGATCCCTGATATTCCGGCCGTTTACATAAACGAACAAACGATCCCCTCTGGTTCTACTCATATCCGGAGGAGCTAAGTAGGCGCTGATGCCCAGATCATGGTTTCCTCCTTGTACCTCTATCATGGCCTCTGCCACTTTCCGTCCCATCAAGGAATAGAGCCGCTGTATGTGCTGATCAGAGGCTGGAAGATTCATGATCGTTTTTCCAGCGTCTTCCAGCCTAAAGGCAATACCGGGAAACGGCAGTGCAACCCGCGAGAAGACATCAATAATATGGTCTGTTTCAGTTCTCACGGCACGCAGGAACTTCCGCCTGGCCGGGATATTGTAGAAAAGGTTCCTCACTTCAATGATTGTGCCAGCAGGCGCGCCTGTTTCCTCTATGGAAATGAGTCTTCCACCCGCAATCTTCAGCCTGTGACCTGTCAGTTGGTCTTTTGGGCGTGAGACAATTTCTGTCCGGGATACAGAGGCAATGCTTGGGAGCGCCTCCCCCCTGAACCCAAAAGATTTCACAGAAAAAAGATCAGAAGCCGTCTCTATCTTGCTTGTGGCATATCTTTCCACGCATAAGAGGATATCGTCTCTGGACATGCCCACGCCGTTATCATTAACCTTGATCAAGCCCTTCCCGCCCATTTCAATTCTCACAAAAATCCTATCCGCAGCAGCATCAATACTGTTGTCAATCAATTCTCTGACAACAGAAGCGGGTCTGTCCACAACCTCGCCTGCTGCGATTTGAGATGCCACCTTTTCTGGCAGAATGTGAATCTTATTCATAACTCGAGGGGTTCTTGATCGATTGTGATGAGCTGGATTAAATGGCGAACCTTAAACGATTTCATGGGAAATATTCTCCATTTTGTGAGCCGTAATTTTATGTCTCGTAATTTCAACAATTAATTAATTATACTTTGTCAGATTAGGTTTTTCTGTATTTGTTCAATACCCTGTGGATAAAACCCTTACGGGTAAACTCCGGGTTAGGAATTTAGTACCTTAGCAATAAAATACTGCTCAAAACGTGCAGAAAATTGCAAAAGTGTGAAGTGTCTAATCCCGCAGCGGCGGGACTAAAGTGCCTAAAGTTGTGGAATTCTATTTTTTATAAAAACAGATGGAGCGAAGCGACTCATTAACTTTAGTTCACTTCAAACTTTAGTTCACTTGTAACTTTTCCGGTATTTCTCGAGGCTCATGTTTTCTGCATCCTACATGGCCTCCGCCACCGACACCGTGCGATCCCCCAGCATATTCACATAGCTGCCCAGTTCGTTATCATACCACCCATAAATAACCGTCTGGGTGATCGCAACTTTCAGTATGTCCTGATTACCTTGATTTGATCTGACCTGGGCGGGCTGCTCTCCCATTTGACACACCTTCTGCAAGTCTATGCTGACATCGGCTGTGCGTGTATGGGTTTCATGTCCCTCAATGATGGCCGCAGCCCTGGGAAGACCGATAATATCGGAGGAAACATTTTGTTCCTCCGTATAGTGAAGATAACCATGGGAATCACGAGCGGCAGCCTCCCTGTAAATGGTATTAATCACCTCCCTACGGATCGATTCACCGGAAGGTTCTTCCTGAAGGTTCACCACCAGGATAATCAATGATCCCGTAGTACTGGGAATTCTCACGGATTCAGCGATAAAACCAATCTGTTTCATCTCAGGAAGCACAAGCGCAAGTGCCTTCGCAGCCCCTGTGCTGGTCAATATTATGTTGTTCATGATGCTCCGGTTCTTTCTCAGATCGCTTGCCCCCGATTTGGGAAGCCGGTCAAGCACCTCCTGGGAGCCTGTTACGGCGTGAATAGTTGACATTGAAGCGGTAAGGATTTTTTGGGGACCAAAAAAATCCAGAAGCGGCTTCATCATGTGGGCCAGGCAGGTCGTTGTGCACGACGCGTTGGAAATAATCCTGTGCGCACGGGGATCATAATCATTTTCATTGATTCCCATGACCGTAGTCACGGCATCATCGGGCATGGATTTTGTCTCATCCTTTATTTTGAAAGGGGCCGAGGCAATGACTTTTATAGCCCCACCTTCGAAATGACCTCTTATGGATCCCTTTGGGTCATCAGAAGAAACGGTCGGATCAAGAAACTGCCCTGTTGTATCCACCACCAGCTTTACACCGTGCTCCCGCCAGTCAATATCTTTTGGATTTCTAAACCGCCGCAAGACCTTAACTTTTACGCCGTCGACAGTCATGGTTCCGGCTATTTCGTTCAAGTCCTGGATTACCTTATGTGCCCTATGTCCAAAAAGGTATCCACCAAGGGATCCATAAGTAGAATCTCTTTCCAGATAGTGGGCAAGGTCCGTAAGTGACCCGCCAACATTTCGCCCCACGTTGACTACCGCTTCATCAAAATACTTTCTGGCAATATGGTGCCACAGTGTAAGCTTTCCTATTCTTCCAAGTCCATTGATGCCCAATTTCAGACCACTGTTCTTGCCATTTCCTAACAGATCTTCCATAGTCCTCGCACCTTTAAATAATAGTTTAACTACTTTCAACCTTCCTAATCTTCATTTGACCAGGATACACAGACCCCTCCAGGCCGTCAATGCTGACCCAGTCACCTGATTTCAGGAACTCTTTATTAAATGAGCACGTCCTTTGTCTCTCCATACAGACCATATTTGCGCATCCCACAACACAGGTCTTACCTAACCTGTGTGCTACAATTGCGGCATGCGAAGTGGAGCCTCCCCGAGCCGTAAGCAGGCCGTCGGCCTCATGGATCTCCCTGATGTCATCCGGAACCGTGTCACCCCTGACGATAATCAGTGAAGTTTCAGGCTCTGCCTTGCGCCAGTGCTGGATCTCTTCCAGAGTGAATACTATTCTCCCGGTCATGGCCCCTCCGCTCACCCCAATACCATGCCCGAGGAACTTAACGTGCTTTTCCTGGGCCGTATCAAAAGAATAGACCTTTTTCCTCTCTCTTATGACCATATCCCTGGTCTGGAGACAATAAAGGTCTTCTGTGTCAGGACTTTCAAATGTAAATTCCATCTCCTGTGGGCTCCAGTGTCTCTCATAAAAAAGGTCATTTGCCCAATCCCTCATGGTCTGATAGATAGCCGGGAATGAGATCTCAAGGGGAGTATCTTTCTGCCTGTTTTCGATCTCGGCCTGCTTTATTGAAATGGGATATGTGCTGACCAGTCCTGAAACCACGTCCTCTCCTTGATTTCCAGGGCTGAAGTCGCCCCACAATGTCAGCATGTCTCCGGACCAGCGCGGGTTGTGTGTGAAAAAGACCCCGGCCCCTGATTCACTGGAGAAATTGCCGAAAACCATGGCTTGAACCGTAACAGCCGTGCCCCAATCATCGGAAATGCCCATGATCCTGCGGTATGTTTCCGCTTTTGGCGTTTTCCAGGAATCAAACACCTTCTGAATCGCCACGTGTAGCTGGCTGATAGGGGACAATTCGATCTCTATACCGCTATCCTGTATAAGCGCTTTGTAGGCCAGAGTAATGTCCCTCATCTGCTGGCCAGTAAAGTCTTTTTTAAAGGGCACACCCAGGCGTTGTTTGAAATCATCAATAATGCCATCAAAATCATTTCTTAAAAGACCAAAAGCCATGCCGTATGACTGGAGAAACCTCCGATACGTATCCCACCCAAACCACACATTCCCTGTCTGTGTAATCATTCCCAGAACAATCGTCTCATTTATCCCCACATCAAGGAACGTGTCCATCATGCCCGGTTGAGAAATAGAGGACCCACTCCTCACCGAGAAGAGCAAGGGGTTATTGGGGTCACCAAAGGTCTTCCTAGCCAATTTTTCGACAGCGGCCACCTCCAAGGCCACCTGATCATCAAAGTTTTTCTTTGCAGGCGGATAATTATCAACAATTTCACGGCATCTGAAAACCTCAGTGCTGATAATAAACCCTGGGGGAACGGGCATACCAAAACCTCTCAGCTTGACCAGATTCAGTCCCTTGTTGCCCAGATGGATAATATCCAAAAGGTCTTTCTTTACTGGATAAATTGGCGTTACTGCCTTTTTAGGGTCATAATTGAGCAACAGGCGAAGGTTCTCTGCTGGCAGTTCGTGTGATTGCTGGTAAAGGGTGTTCAGAATACGGCCCAAAAAAAGGTCAAGCTGCTGAAGGCCCAGGGAAGAAGCGATCCTGTCACGCAAAAAGATTTCTGTCACACGGTGCTCCAGTTTTTCCCGGTCATCCACCTCTTCCGACGGGAGATATTTGTCCATTAACCTTTCGCTAAGCACCTGTCCCAAAATCCTGGAGAGGTTATCCTGATGAATGTTATTAAAATAATCGTTCACAATGTTGCTTACAGCCTGGGAAAAGCCACGAAAGATGTCCAAGTACTGGGTAAATGAGAACCCCTTGATCTCGAGCGAGTGTGCCAACAGATCCAGTTGCCTTTCCATCTCTAAAGATGACATGCCGTCCAGCTTCAGGGCCAAATCAAAAAGACGAAGGTAGTCATAAATCTGGTGGAAGGCGGCCTTAGTGATAAGTCCCAGGTCAATTTCCTCTACAATATTCTCAAAAATCACATTCACCATATTCTCCAGACGAAACGACAGGCCCAGTGCATCAAATTTCATCTCATGATAGCTGCCATACATAGAAGGGATATCCACTGTAAAATGCCGTTTCCTGTAAATATCCTCCCTGATTTCATAGTCTTCACCGGAAAGGATGACCTCCTTCAATCTTTCGAGGTAAGCCAATAGTTTTATGAGCTTTTTCTTACTGTCCTCCTCCTCAAAAGCCTTTTTAAGTTTTCCAAGATCGGGTAACCCGCTGGCCTGTAACTGGCCCAGATACCCATCTATTTCAGTGAATCCCAGGTTGTATTTCTGGTAAAGGAGCTTATAGAGGGTGATGGCCAGTTCCACCCTCTCTACATCAAGATCAGATACCCCGGGGATGTCAGAAACCTCTTCCTTAAGACGAGCTCCTTTAACATGCAACATGCCTGTCACATGGTCAAAACCCTCGGTATGATAAATATGGCTGACAACCCGGTGGACCCCGTCAATGTACGGACCCTCCGTCTCGATCTGCTCATAAATATTGGGGGGCACAAAAGGCTTTAGCCCTTCTTTGGCCTTGGTATTCCAGAAATTCAGGGTCTCTTCCATCAGCCCGACGGTCTGGTTACTGCTCTCCACATGACTTTGCTTTCTCAAGAAGTGAGTAAGAGGATCTCTTCGAAGACAAATTTCATCGATCCTGGTGGAGGTGTCCCTGAGCCTTCCCTCTGCTCCGATGTCATTGAAATAGGCAGGAAAAAGACGAGTCAACTGCTTGGCAAGGTTATAAACAGGGTTAATGTTGCTGTTCAAAAACCGGGTGATATCCCGGGGAAACAGGTCTGTATCTCTAATGAAAACCCCGCTCAATGAAAGGTGAATGATCAAACTGGACAGCAGCTTTTTAGACCATTTGGGATCAAGTTCAATGAGTTCGAGCCAGGTGCGAATATTCTGAAGATGGGCGGAATTCGCCCGCACTTGCCAATCATCCCCCACCCCCTTTATCTCAGGTGCCTGGAATCCGAGGGACACGACCGAACCCATAAAAAAATCTACAAGCTCTTCCTTACCCGTTTTATAGACCCCACGGCCCATGTTCAAAACACAATTCAATGCTGTCCCAGGAAACTTTTCTGCACTGATTTTTAAAATTGCAAAGGTCTTTTCCAGGGATTGCTTGATAATCCGCGGGTTTTCATGCTGTATAAGCCAGGAAAGGGTTCTATTAATGTCTCTTAAGGTCTCCTCATAGATTGATGAAAGGCCTGTGAGATCCATGATATGGAGAAGGTATATCAATTTCCACTGATTCCCCTGCTCTTTATCCCTCCCGGCACTTAGGAGTTTTTGCGGAATCTCATTGTAACGGCCTACAATCTGACCGTATCCGGGAAGCTTAACCAGTCGGCTCAGAATTTTATCCGGGTTCCCATCCGATTTCTGACTAATGCGTGCCAGTTCATTTTGCCATGCTTTGAGCTGTTTATGTGAAACTGATTTAAAAACCTCATCCAATCCTGCATCTTCAATGGCATAGCCGGACTCTTTTTCAAACCAGAGCCCTGCATCACCTTGCTCGAGCCAGTAATGATAGATATATCGGTAGTACTCTTTCAAAAGACGGTTGATAGCGGTGAAGTCAGATCCGGAAGGGGCCAACTGGGAATAGGTTCTCCCGAGCTTATCCAATTGATAAAAACTTTTCACAAATAAAAAGAAAGCTTCTTCCGGGTATTGTCGAATCTGCTCAAATGCATAGTCCAACACACCCGGAAATCTGAAGAGATCTCCGCCCGAATCCTTGATGAGTTTCTGAATAAAAACGAGAAGGTTATCCACCGCATTGAGTCTTACTGCCTTATTACGAGAAGAATCAATGGCCTGAAAAAATATGTCAACATACAGCCTCGCTGCCTCTGGTCCTTTGGGATGGGTCTTTAGCACGTTAAAATAATTCAACGAATACGCCCTGGCTTCCCTCACAATAAATTCCCAATTCTTGTACGGATGGCAGAGCTCTTCCAGGAAGGTCTGAACGCCCTTTTTAAGGCCGTAATACTCTCCCATAACCTCCTTCAGGATTTCGTACCTCTTATCAACCGTCACATCAACGCAGCTGCCGGCGATGTTTACCTCAAGAGCCTTAGACGGCATATCCCCAATTCTCCATAACTTTGTCGTTTGAGAGCTGTTCGTTAAGAGCTAATTTCTTCTTCAAGCAGCAAAACTTACAAATACAACAAAACTTTTAAATTTTAACACAATCTTTCCGTTTGCATCAATAGATTTTCTATTTTAAAATAATGGCGAATAATCTTTGACATAAATATTCCGGGAAAGACTTTTTCACAAGTGGATAAACAAGACTGGCAGAATAGGGGTAAAGGGCATCGGGAAAGGTTGCGCCAGAAATTTATAGAAGGCGGCCTGGAAAGATTCTCAGATGAAGAGGTGGTAGAGTTTCTCTTAACATTGGGTACGCCCCGGGGCGATCTCAAAATCCCGGCACGTGAGGCCATGGAGAAGTTCAGCAGCCTCTCCGGCGTTCTTTCAGCTCCTACGGAAAAACTGAAAAAAATCAAGGGAATCGGCCCCAAGAATGCCCTTTACCTGAAACTCGTCCATCAGGTCGCGCGAAGATACCTCAAGGACCGTGCGGATCGAAAACCCTTTTTCGGCTCATCACGGGCGATCTTTGATTATCTTTTTCATTCGATGCGGGACTTGAACAGGGAAGTCTTCAAGACACTCTTCTTAAACCGTAAGAATGAATTGGTTTTTGATGAGGATATGTTCCTGGGAACGCTCACTGGAAGCGCAGTGTATCCCCGCGAGATCATGACCCGTGCCCTTGAAAAAAAGGCGGCGGCTCTTGTGTTCGTGCACAACCACCCATCTGGCGACCCAACTCCCTCTGCTGAAGACCGGAGGCTTACGAGAGATCTTGTCTGGTCGGCGAAGCTCCTGATGATTCAAGTCCTCGACCACATCGTCATAGGCCAGGGGACTTACTACAGCTTTGCTGATGAAGGCCTCATCAAACGCTTTGCGAATGAATACGATCAAAAATTTTCCTCTTAAATTCTTGACATCGATACGATAATTAGAGAAAATAGAAGATTAGGCGGTTTCAGAGGTTAATTAAGCGTCATCCCAGTGTTGCGAGAGTGGCGGAACTGGTAGACGCGCTGGATTTAGGATCCAGTACCGAAAAGGTGTAGGGGTTCGAGTCCCCTCTCTCGCACCATAAAGCATTTCAATAAGTTATCTATTACTCCGCCTTCAATCCCCCTTGACAAAAAGTGTCAAATATGCATAAAATATGCAAAGGGGGAAAATCATGAACATTCATCTCTACAAACAGAAAAATTCAAAGTATTGGTGGATTAGATACACGGAAAACGGAAAGTTGGTCAGGAAGTCCACCAAGTGTGTCAAGAAATCGGATGCAAAAGAAGTCGCAGATCTGGAAAGGCAAAAATGGAAACGTAGAATCGGCATAGGGGTTCGAGAGAAAATCACTTTGGGAGCCCTGATCGAGGAGGTAAAAAAGGATTACGAAATCAACGGCAAAAAGAGTTTAGACAGGATTCAATATAGTAAGAGCCATTTGATTAGGATACTTGGGGAAGAGAGACACATAGAGGAAATCACTGAACAAGCCATAGATGACTACAAACATCAGAGGAATCAAGAGAATGCCGCAAACGGCACAATTAATAGGGAACTTGCCTTACTCCGCAGGGGATTCAACATTCTCCGCCATCAAAAGAAAATCTCCGATCACCCATCTATTATTCTCCTGAAAGAAAACAACGTCAGGCAGGGATTCATTGAAGTCTGGGAGTATCGAGACATCCTGAAACATATCCCTGAATACCTACGGCCCCTTATTACCTTCCTTTACAAGACGGGATGGAGAAAATCAGAGGCAATGAACCTCACTTGGCGCATGGTCGATTTGAGCCGTAAGCATGTGAGATTACCCCCAGGATACACCAAAAACAGCAAGCCAAGAATATTCCCATTTGATGATGAATTGGAACTGATGTTTAAACGTCTATGGAATGAGAAAGAGGGACTGGAAAATGATGTCCACTATGTTTTTCTCAATAAAATGAAGACAGGCAGGGTTATGGACTTTAGAGGCAGTTGGGATAGCGCATGTGATGACGCAGGCGTGGGAAAGAGACTTATCCATGATATGCGTAGGTCTGCCGTTAGGAACATGGTTGAAAGTGGAGTAAGTGAAAAGGTTGCCATGGAACTATCAGGACATCTTACAAGAACCGTCTTTGAGAACTACCACATAGTCTCGACCGAAGACCTTGTAAAGGCCGTTCAGAAAACTTCGGAGAATCTGAAAAAAATGGAAAAGCCCAAGGAAGGGACTAAGGAAGGCATTATACCTGGCGTCCCCTTTCGGTCTGGAGAACACGGCGGTGATTTTATTGAGTTGGTTAAGGGGGGTGAAATATTTCCAGATGAAATAATCCATTTTAGGAAGCCAACAGAAAAAGAATGTAAAGATTATTTTGAATACATAGTACAGGAATTTGGGATAAATGATTTGAAAGATTTTGTAAAGGCACATGAAGGAGAAAAGGAGTGGAAAGAATATGTGAAATTGGCGGTTGATAAAATTGAAAGTTATGAAGAGAAAGAAACCAATTGACATTGACCACATTATTGTTAGTGAGTGTGGTTTAGAACCACCCTATCCCCAGTCCGGGCATCACAACCAAAATTACCCAAATCTGCGCCCGGCAAGGTTCCTGGTACCCCAAAACACATAGACCCATCCAAATTCCGCCAAGAAAAATCCAAGAAGAGTCTCACGAAACAAGAATCACAAAGAAATGAAAGGACAAAATTGTTCGCCAGCGAACAATCTGAGTTGATTCTTGAGAGAGTGTGTGTAAAAGGCCCCCTACTCAACTTCCTCTCACGCCAGGGCATTTACCTTGAAAAATGCCCAAATCCAGAGCGGGCGCGGTGCCCACAGTTTTGGGAACCAAACATCGTGCCACACTTCACCCCACCAAAACAATCAAGAAAAATCACGTTTATTACCCGGAAAACAGTGATAAATTGATATTTATTGACAAAAAAAGACTGAAACAATAGAATGCCACAGTATTTATTCGTAATTACACACGATTAGCACTTAATATGCCCTCAGCCGGGAGGGATTTATGAATCTATTGCTCTAAAGTTCATTTCTCAATCAGAACCGAAAATCATTTGACAATGGTCAAAATCAAGATTTACTTGACCCGACAACCGCCATTTATGATATCTGTAATATTAGATAGATTGCGATACTGGCAAAGTATCCCAGGTCTGAAGATATGGAGCTAAGCCCTGAGGGGATGGTTTCAAGAGTGAAGCTTTCTGTACGAAACCTGTAATCTCTTGGTATTTAAGGTTCATTTGGGTTATGTCTTGAATTAACGCCCATTTCAGATTACAAAACGTAGTCGTAAGTGAATTCAATAAGTTACGGTGAAGTCTATGGCAAGAAGTAGCGCGTTTTGGAAGACCAATAAAACGAAAGGCTACATAAAATCTATAATTCCTTTACATTTCATGTTTCATTTTGTAATCTTCAACAGTATAAGCTGGATTTCAACGAAACCCTATGACAAGTTGTTACCTCTCCGGCCCAGGAACCGTTCCGAATATCTTGTAGATATACTCTTTTCCCAGGAGTGAAATCATCA
>JAKLQB010000673.1 GCA_022013615.1 Desulfobacterales bacterium
CCTCAATTTGGCTCCATATAGCCATTATGATGAGGATGGTGTCCAAAAATCGGACCTAGTTCTTAGATCAAATAACGAGGTCTGAATTATGGGGAGGTTGTCATGATGGATATAGAATATTTAGCCAAAGATCTCCATATGAAGCCCGAAGCGCTTCTAAAGGAAAGCATAGAAGTATTTCTAAAGCATAAGCTAAAGATGATAGAATCGGAACTCTTTCTTCTTGCGAAAGAATACGGAGTGAGTACCATTACTGAACTTGACAAAATGGTAAAAGAAGGAAAGTTCCATGAAAAAGATACATTCGAAGACTATTTCAAGTTTGACAATCTTGAGGCAGAAAAAGATCGGATATCGAATCATCTGGAGAAACTGTAGTGGTTACATTAGAAGAATTGGCACGGATCGCTCAGATCGAATTCTCCGACATAGTGGATTCCTTCGAATTAATGGGAACTAAATTGCGTATAATGCTTACAAGGGAAGGTTTCATTGATGTATGGCTATCCAGAAAATTACCAGACAGGTTTGGCTATAATTGGGAAGAAGAATCCACAGGGCTTTCTTATCGTTATGATAATTTCCCTGACACGAATTGGGAGCATGTCTCTACCTATCCCCATCACTTCCATGACGGCTTCCAAGATAATGTAATTGAGTCTTCACGCTTTGAGACGGGCATTGAAGATGGTTTTCGGAGTTTTATGAGTTGGGTAAGGTTAAAGCTAAAAACTGCCCAATCGCTAACCAATCCCACTTTTTTGCCTTAGAACCATACCGTTGTGTATTTTAGACATAGGGCCGAGAAAGAAGATAGCCAAAGAAAATGGATACTCGAATGTCCCTGGTTGTCCACCGACAAAGGATGACATGCTTCGCTATTTCTGATACAAAATGGCTCACCACGAAGTACACGAAGAAAAAAACATAGTAAGAATGACCTTAATCTTTCAACCCCTTCGCACCCTTCGTGGTGAAAAAATAATCTGCGTGTCGTAGTGAAACGAAGATCCCGCCATCCGGACCCTGTTAACCGGGGACAAAAAAGCACTCAAGTTAGTCCCATGCTCTGCCGAAATAAAAAATGAACGGTCTATGTATTTCAGACACTTTAAATCACCCTGGCCCAGACCTGGCAAATAGAATTTGTGAATTATTCCATCTATCAGGAGTGTAAATACCGGTAGACACTATTGCTTCCGATAACATAGCACCAGGGCAGGCTTTAGGCACTTTAGGCATTTCTTAGAAGTAACTCAAGGGGCGGAGCAGTGTGTGGACAACGGACCCGCCCGCCTCGCAAGCGAAAGCGTTGCGGGCAGGCAACAGGCAACGGATAACGGATAATACAACGGGAAACGGACAACGGTGAACGTTCCTGTCTATCACCCAGAACCGAGCACCCAGAACCCAGAACCCAGAACCCAGTAAATTGGAGGATACGATGCCTACTGAAGTATGCACACTGAATATCCCGGATTCCCTGGCACGCGAGATTAATACAGCTAACCAGGATTTCTTAATTGAGTTATTGAAGCGTGGGCTGTATGCTTTGAAAATTGAACGTGCACTGGATCAGTATGCTCGCGGCGGCATCTCTTTTGGAGCTGCTGCTGAACAAGCAGGCGTTTCGCAATCTGAGTTGGCACGTCATGCTTATGCGAGAGGCATGGAGCCACCCTTTAGTGCTGAAACATTGGCGGA
>JAKLQB010000064.1 GCA_022013615.1 Desulfobacterales bacterium
ATGGCTTTATAATCGGGTCTTTCTGGATAATATTTTTTAATGGAATCGAATACACCACGGCCGTCTTTGATTAGATGTATTACCTTGAGGTCACATTCGAGGTTTTCTTTTAAAAGATTTATTTTTGCTGGATTTTTCGATGTATCAAAAAAAATGTCTTTGTTTGTGACCTCTAAAATCGAGCTTGCGAGATCAATGTTTCGTTTTACAATCCAGTTAGCATGATTGTAGCATTTAGGGATTCTGTTAAAGATATAGTCTCGTATATCTGATATTCTATTGCTCCTTAAATTCCCAAACTGCAAACGATGCAAAAAGGTGTTCCCTCTGGGTGCAAGTGCTGTCCCAAAATTTCTGTACGAAAAATCCTTATGTAGTGTCTGCAGTCGTATGGATACTTGGCTCCAAAACGCGCAATTCTTCAGTAAATTACCGCATGAACACCTATAATTATCAGGACTGCCAACTTCTGGGGCAGCGCCCAATTCACCAACTGTCGCGATCTTTGGATGTGCGCCCATCATAAACGCCAGAAGGGTGGATCCTGAATAACCTGAAGATGTCAAGTATACATACTTTAACATAATTAGCGCCTTCGGAAAGAATTGTGATTTATTTCTATAGCACTTCGCAATTAACGATTTAGATAGCTGAATTATCTAAGATTAATGATTACGCAGAGAGACGTAATTTTATTTACTTTCCATGCACATAATGGTAGTATGAAAATATCATATTCTTTATGTAGTATCGATACGAGATTGTATCATAATATTTCTCATATCCATCATAATTCATTCTCTTACTTGCTTCCAATTTTCTCAGCAATCAATTCCTGATCCTTTTTTTGCAAATAAGGATGCATCGGAAGGCTGAAGATTTTGCTGGCACAGTCTTCACTTATAGGAAAGTCTCCTTCTTTATAACCGAGATAAGAAAACGCAGTTTGTAAATGCAGCGGTTTAGGGTAATAGATGGCCGTTGGAATATCAGCTTCTTTCAATCGGCACTGAAGGTCTGAGCGGTGTTTTTCGTCTCTTGCTAATACGGAATACTGTGCCCAAACCGACGTGCGATTTTCTGGAACCCTGGGTGGGATAACCGGGAAGAAATCATTGTCTAAAAGGGCGCTATAACGGTGGGCTGCCTGCAAGGTGTCCAGACGCCCATTGATACCTACACGCACATTATCGTATTTGTATCTCCCTTGCCATGAACCCGAAGAGAATCTATGTTGCGGGCCAGATTGTCGTCGTTCGTGAAGCACATTCCCCCATCACCATAGCAACCCAGGGGCTTGGCAGGGAAAAAGGAAGTACACCCAATGTTCCCTTGGGAACAGCTTTTTTTGCCCTCATACTCGGCTCCAAAGGATTGAGCGGCATCTTGAAAGACAAATAGGCCATTTTTTTGGGCAATGGCATTAATCCCATCGTAATCAGCCGGTAAACCGAATAAATCCACCGGAATAATCCCTTTAACGGATAGGGGCGAGTCATGCGATGGCAGTGGATAAAGAGATGTATCATCGACTATTAGAGCGGTAATCGCTTGTTGGAGTTTTTCCGGGTCCATGTTGAAGGTGACGGGATCAATATCCACAAAGACCGGAGTGGCACCCAGTACGCTGATCACTTCAGCAGTGGAGATGAATGTAAATGGTGTAGTAAATACCGCATCGCCCGGGCCTATATTATAGGCCATGAGAGCTAAAAGAAGGGCATCGCTTCCTGAAGCGCAGCCAATAGCATATTTCACCCCGACATAGGTGGCAAGCCTTTCTTCCAGGTCTTTAATCTCCGGCCCCATGATGTATTTGCCATTATTCAGGACTTCCTGGATATTCATCTTAATGTTTTTTCTGATTCGCCGTTGCTGGGCTTCTAAATCAATAAAGTTCATGGATCCTCTCAAAATTTTAGGGCATGTTAGATGTGTGATTTCACGTGACCTTTTTAATCTGTTTAGAGACCACTCACACATGCTGTCTAATATCCAGCCAATGCCTCAGTGCGGCCGTTAGCAGGCAACCTCATCAATGACCCTAAGATATTCCTCTCCAATTTTTTCCCAAGTATACAGTTCGATCCCGGAATAACTATATTCTTTCTCCTCAAAAATCATCATGCGCAAATTGTGCAGAATTGACTCTTGGCTATTGATTAGAGCCAATCTGCCGCAATCAATCTCGTTCATGAGATCTGCCACTGCAGAGTCCTTAGCGGCAACTGCCAATATGGGCCTCCTCACACTTAGATAATCAAAGAATTTCAAAGGAATAGCGTATCTCACATCAGGCGCGGAGATTAAGAAAAGGATATCCGCAGTTTTCAGATATGTAATCATTTGTTCATAGGATACGGCATCATGGACCTTTATTATGTCCAGTAAATCGGATTCCCTGAGCACCTGACTATCTTCATCCGTAAGTTCTCCAAAAACATGGACACAAAAACTGTCTTTGGTTATTGAGCCTTCATCTAATAGCTTCAATAGAGGTTTGGATAAGAAACCTATTTTCCTTTGGCCATAAAAAGTCCCTGCGTATATCATGCTTTTCTTGCCTTTCTCCAAAACCAATTGCTGACTTGTGTTTCTCCCGTGGAATCCATTAGTGATAACATGGCGAGGTGCCTTCGAGTATTTACCAAGACTATCATTAAAGTTTTCCTTCATGATGCGAGAGCAAAAAACCAATGCTGATGCTTGTTTGACGGATAGTCTTTCAAAGAGTAGGCCGATTCTTTTGCCAAATATCTTACAAAATTTCCTATTGTGGTTTGTCCAAGGATCTCTGTAATCAAGAAGCAGCTTGACCTTAGTTAAACGGCTAAGCAAAAAGCCGACCACAATTGCTGAAAACGGCGGACAGGTAGTGATGATTAAATCAATTCTATTTTCTTTAAGTATCTTCAAACCTCTAATCAGGGCTGGAACGATCCATCCGCTGTACGGATCCACAAGGCAAAGATAGTCTACCCACAGTCGTTTAAGGATCTTTTTGATGAAGTTATTTCTTTTAAGGGGGTATGCGGGGTAAATCCCGGTACGGTGGACAGTTCCCGAAAAGGAGAGGGAATCATCTCTTGGTGAAAAATAACTCTCTTTCAAGGTGAGTATGTGTAGGTCAGGATACTTTGATTTTAGAATCGGTGATAAAAAAGTAAAGCGCTTGGCTCCTGCGCGTATACTAGGCACGAAGTAAAGAGAAATAATCAAGATCCCTTTTCTTTTATCATTAGTCTTCATAGATAGATTTTGAAAAGGCATATTCCTATAACTATCCAGCCACATAAGCTGAGAACTCTTAATTTGTTATAGTATTTGCCGTCAAATTTGGCGTATATCAAGAAGAATGCCTCCTGTAGAAGGAGGAGCATAATTATGAGGTAAGTCGCCTTTAGTTGACGGCGCATTGAATATGACTTTCTTGGGTACTTTCTTGCGGCATTATCAAATGCGTCATAAAGGGCAGCAAGTTCCTTCTCAACCTCTGGGGCTTTAAGAAGTAACAATTCTTCGAACGGCTTAGGTTCTTGAGAATCCCTGGTAACAATCAACCGACTAGCTTCTCGCCTTACACTAAATTGCCCTGATGAAACTGGAAGAATGATCTTCCAGTTTTCAGGTCCTTTCCAGGTTTCCATATACGGGGATCCATGGAATTCTAGGTCGGGGAGCGAATTATTCTCAACTTTCCAGATTGCCGCCGCCCATGAACCGTTTGCCGGTTGCTCAATAACAATCGCTGAGGCAGGCCTGTTGAGCACCCATCCAGCAAAGGGTGAGAAGCTACCCCTGTGTTGACTGATTATAGACCCTTCAGAAAATAGAATAAATTTATTTAGGGTCGGACCCCGTTTCCCGGTTTGCAAAAGAAAAGACGAAGTGGTATCCCCCTCTTTCAGTTCAATTTCAGGTGAAGTTGTCCATATCGTACGCGATCGGCTATCATCGTCACCTTGAATATGATCAATGATTATCCACAGATTCGTCATTGCTTTCACGACCTGACGACGTGCAACATATCCCTCTGGCCCTTGTCTCTCCAGATCTATCATCGCTAGTTGTTCTGACCATCCATAGTGCTTCAGAGCTACGTTTCTTTCGCTGCCGGCACTTTCACCGACCAGGTGCGGTGCGTTCGAACCGACCCACGATACTGCTTCTGCTCTACCCTTTGTGCCATAAGGCCAATATCCCACATTGGTCCACCACTTCTGACCACCGGCCCAGAGTAGAACACTCATCTCATCTGCGTGTTTATGTGCATGACCAGGAAAATGAGACCATGCCACTACAGTCTGCTTTAACTCATTTTTATCTGGCCATTTGTCTAGTCCATCCCACCGTACGGAATACCCAGCGACCGGATATAGACTGTTTGTACTTTTAGGAGCCCAGCTCGTTCCGTAGTACAGCTTTTCACTTTTGCCATTTGCATCTACATGAGTTACGAGGGCTCCGAAGGAGTCAGCAGCTCTAGATGTATCACCGAATAAAGGGAGAGAGCCGTCCGGCCGTCTCAACTGGGCATAAAAGTCTTTTGCTTTTTTATATTTCCGTTTCCATTCCTCAGGTATTGGCTCATTCAACAACGTTAGATGCCTGAATGCCATACTTAAGAATTCCACACCCGCTTTCTGATAACCGGCAGAATGCTCAAGAACGACTCCTTCATTATTGACATAGAAGGCCATCTGGTCACGCAGTCTTTCAACTACTAACCGCTTGTAGGTTACTATGCCTGGTAGCGTCGGAAAAGCAAGGCAGATTTGCAAGAGCGCCAGATTTTGCATAATCCCGTGATTGGTTGCAAAGGTGAAGTGGGAAGGTTTGGCCAGCAGTTCTCTACTTCGTGCTATTAACTGAAGAACATTTCTCG
>JAKLQB010000674.1 GCA_022013615.1 Desulfobacterales bacterium
CCGTTTTGCTCTTGCCATCTGCCCGTGCTCTTCTTTTAAAAGTGTGCTTTTGGCCCTAAAAATGGCCATTTAAGGCCTTATTTAACGCAAAATTTTAACGTTTTATATATTATCTCAATATGTTGCTGTGGCCCGACCCCCATTCATTTATAGGTGGTAAAAATTCCTTAAGCGATTTTTTTGAAAATATGATCATTCGAATACTCCCTACTCTGCTGTTTATGGCAGAGCTTCCAAACGTAGTAATTCAATCCAGTGGATAACGTTTCATAAAGTATTATGTATTTCGTCACCAACATTTCGTTATCATGCTTTTATGGGCGTGGTCGATGACTCTTCAATATATGTGTCTCATTTTCGTTGACATATTTCGCTGTCCATCTTACCAAAGCTTAACCATCCAATCATTACTTCCTTATTATTCTATCATTCCCTGTCATAAGCTTGAAAAGTTTTCTTGCAAATTGGAAGGCAATTATTCTTTCCGCAGGCATCAACGGTTTTTCCAAACTAAATCTTTGGAGGTTATTTGGCACACAATCTTTTATCATACCGCCAGTTCCGAAAGAGATATCTACCAACCCACTATTGTAAAGTTCTACGAAAAACTTTTTTGATACGTTATTGTCAGAGTGTGGAAAAGCAAAAGCGCCGTAATCCAAACAAAACTTTTCTCTAATTAGCTTTACGCTTTCTATGGTTTGATGTAACTGGCTTTCAAGTGAAATGGATGAGTATAATGGATGGTCGATACTATGGGCTCCAATAGTAAAACCATCTTTTATAAGTTTTTTAATTTGATCAGAAGTGAGGTATGGTTTATTTCTCACTAAATAATCATTGAAATCTATATCAATTAACTGTGCTATTTCATCAACAAGATCTTTTTGCCGGTATTTTATTGATAATATACTTGATTTGATATCATTAAATTCTAATTCGTTCTTCAGTAGCACTTCCTTGATTTTTTCTCTTAAACCTAAAGACATCGTCCTTTCAAGATGCTCTACTAATATACTTGTCTTATGTTGATAACATAAGTTTTTGTTGTCAATAAAAGCACTGTTTATGAAAAAGCTAGCAGGAACTCCTTTTTCTAAAAGAATGGGGGCAACAATATCATGCATTTCTCTAAAGCCGTCATCAAACGTCAATAAGAAAGCTTTTTCAGGTAATGATTGGCCAGTTTTTAAGAAATTCAAAAGATCAAATAAATCTATTGGAGTATAGTTTTTTAGAAGAAATTCTATATCATCCTTAAACTGTTTTATGTTCTTATATGCATATAAATGCTTTATATGTAAAACTTCGTCGTCACTAATGACATGATAGTAAGGAATAATCAGATTTGTTTGTGTGATTTTTCCTAAAATAGAAAACGGTATTATAGAGAATATACGTGATATAATTTTTTGCTTTATAACATTTCTTAACATGGAATTATGGAGAGCTATTAATTAGGAATTAATTATTGGTAGTAAATATCAGAATGAAATTGATCACGAGATAAGGCTTTTCATAATGTATTGCAATTAAAGAATATTATCTTAATATCTCAGATCCTTTGTATGAAGAAAAAAGTGTTATTCTATTCTTAAATTTTATGGAGACGGAATGCCGGATTGCATATCATCAAAGCGTTTTTTTGCTGGCAATATTCCGACCTTTGGATCCAGATCAGGACCGATCATCGGCCATGGCAGATCTCCAAAAAATGATGGTTTCGAATCCAGGTAATACGAATTTGGCAAATTGTGATCGGAAATGTTAGAATCCCATTGGGTTGATCCGCTAATATAATCGTAGTTCCCGTGTCGAAGAAGAGTAGCTGCTACACGCGGATCAGTTGTTTTTGTGAGTCGATCACGGCCAATACGCCAAACTGCTCCGGTTGCTCCCGGAGTGCATAATACATTTCCAACAACATTCTCATAAAGATTGTTCTTTTGAATCTCAACCGCCCAAAGCCCATATTTGACAGTCGGGATAGATTTTCTTTCAATATGATTACGGAAAAAAGTATTGTGGGAACTTGATCCTAAATAGTTATCCATATCAATATGAGCAGCTATGTTCCCCTCAAATAGATTCATATAGGGGTGTCCACCATGAAGAGACATATCTGACATCAGCCAATCTGTATTATCCCCATTCTCATTTATCGGATCCTTCGAGTAATTATACCCAAACACATTCCCACACCCTCCATATTCAAGTATCATTGAATGGCGTAAGCGATAAAATATATTATTTTCTATCAGATTATCTGTGCACTTTTGAAAGCAGCCAACGCCATACGAAGCATCACCACCATGATTATGTCCATCTTGAAAGTAACTATCTCGTACTTCACAGCCATAACTTTGTCGTAATCTTACATGCCATTTTCTAGCCATATAACTTTTTACATTTCTTACCCAACAATTAATAGCGGAGATAAAATTTATATTATCATAACCACCTGGATTGACCCTCTCAACATAAAGGTCTTCAATTCCCGCTCCAATCACCGGGCCGCCATATCCAAACAATTTAGTGATCATAATATTCATATCGGCATTATAAGTGTAATACAAAGGTCTATTGATAGTAAGATCCACACCGGTTTTTCCTGTTATTTTTACGACTTGTCCAATGGCACGTTTCATGTAACTTAAGAGGCTGGCTGTGACATTAGGGTCATTTTTCTGGTCTATCGTGACGTGGTCCCCCACCCTGAAAGATGATGAGTTATCTACTGTAATGGTAGTAGAACCTTTTGTATATCCCCCAATAACATTAGCCTTTGTTGAACCACTATATGAGTAAATCCTTATAATAGATCCAGACGTGCTTTCATTTTTAAGGAATGTTTTATCCGGGCCGGCGCCACGCAGAACAATTCCTTTTCTAAATATGCTCAGTTGAGATGTTAATCTATATATGCCTTCAGGTATAAACACGGCATATCCTTTGGCGCAGTCATTGATAGCGTTTTGAATTGCTGCGGTATCATCCGTCACACCATCGCCCTTTGCATTATATGGCGCGTCCTTGACATCGATGCTAACCGGATAATTCGGAATACCCCCCGGAATTCCGGGGCTCCAATTAATTAGCCGATCTGGTGAGATTATTTCCCCATATGAAACGTTTATTCCCATAAGGCTTAACGCACACGCAGAAATGAGAAGCACAACTAACAATTTGCTTTTTTGTACAATTGTTTTTTTATGCCTTTCGCAAAATGTCATGATTTTCTCCTTCTTCATGTCTTTAGTTTTGATAACAAAAGCGTTAGTGCTTTATATGTAGTTGCTTGGGCCCAATGAAGCATTGGTGTTTTTGCCTTTATAAGCGGATATTGCCGGTAATAAAAGTGACCATCTTTGTCCTGCATATTATCAATGGTCCAGTTTGCAACCTTTAGTGCCAACGGTAAAGAGGCTTCTTCAACATCCGCAAAATAAGCCAGAGTATCTATGGCCTGGGAAGCACACTGGCTATCTACCGGATACGTTCGGTTATTATAATATTTTGGCCTTCCACTATCTTCAAAGAAATTGTCTTTGTAATAATTGAATCCAGATTTTAAATTCTTCTTTAATTCATCATCGCCTGTGCATTCAATATAACTTTTCAAGCTGTCCAAATTATATCCCGTATGGAAATTGTCAATCCAATGATGATTTTCTTCTTCTGCGTAGTACCATGCTCCGTTAGGAAGCTGCCTTGAACAGCTATACTGCATCGCTTCCTTTGCTACCTTAAAATATTCATTGTTGCCGGTAATTTTCGCTGTCCGAGCCAGCATTGAGGCGCCGAGCATATTAGAATTGTGAATAGAACTCTGTATATACCCTAAATAACTCAAGCATGTACCTGAATCCGTCCTCTCTTTGGGCACAGCCATAATCCATTCGCAAACACCTTTCGCGACTTCCAAATACCTGTCTTCACCAAGTATTTCATAAGCATCCAGAAAAGCTTGCCCGATAAGGCAGTTCCAGACTATAATTGGTTCATGCTTTGTATACATTCCGCCACGGCCTGCAAAATCGAAATGATTTGACCAACTGTAATGCTTATATTTAGAGGATTTGTTTCTAATCAACCATTCAAGGCAGTTCACAGCCTTATCCTTATATTGCTGATTGCCAGTGAGTTTGAGCATGATGAGATAGCCCCATGCCATATAGCCCCTTCCTTTTGTGGACTCCAGTGGTTTAACGCCAAGAATAGGACGAAGATTAATGGGACTTTGACGGATAAGCTGAAGAAGGAGCCTATCGAGAAAGAGATTCCCAAATGTTAAAGGTCTTAAGAAAGAGGAGAGTCCGTCAAAGGGTTCATAGCTTTTGTAATCATGATCCTCAACCCATTTCTCAACTTTTTCTATGCTTTTTTCTAATTTTTCTTTCATCTCAATCATTTTGCGCGACTCCTTGCTAACCACTACTGAATGGAGTTTTAACCTTTTGTAACGATTCTATACAGTTTTTAAAACCCATGAACATATTATCGACAGAAGCGGTTTTTAAGATATCGTCTTTTGCACTTTCGGAGAATTCTTTTCTCACATCGTTGTTTTCTAAAAGGAAAAGAATTTTTTTCTTAAGTTCGTTTAAGTCGTTTTCAGGCACAATGTAACCATTACGTCCATTGATCAAGTAGTAAATTTCCGGAGGTTGTAACCCCTCCTCAGTGACTACAGGTAGTCCCCAATAAAATGCCTGATTCAACCCCAATCCAACATGACCTGGAACCGAAAAAAGATCTGCCATCTTAAATAGTTTACTTATTTGAATATGGCGCGGATCGTGTATCTCGCCAAGATAAATTGTATTATTTTTATTAATTTTATTTAACAAATCACTGCTCATTCCTGATCCAACTATAACAAGTCCAACTCCTTTGATGTCTATATCATTAAATATTTCAATCAAATGATGAATCTTTTTTCTTCCTCCATCTACCCCCATCCTGCCAACTGAGAGCACCACTTTCTCAAAAGGAATACCAAATTCATTCTTTATCTGCTCTTTTGATTCATTTATTTCAGGAAAGTCTTCAAAATTTATTGTATTATTTGCAACTGAAACTTTATGCCGATTTTTCTCATCAATATATTTAATCTCATTTTTTGAATACAGAATAAGCCCATCAAATATGCTGTGCATATATCTATACATAAGATAACTTAGTTTGTCATCCGGAGCATCAAGATTAGCGCCTTTTGTCCAAAAAGCAATTGGTGTCTTTTTATACTTTAGCCAATGAAGTAATGGCCAGATCATTATATCTTTAAGATGTAGAAAAATTATTACAACATCCGGATTAATATTTTCTATTTCCTTTTTGTACTTAGAAAATTTGAAATCAACTTCTTTAAAATCAAATTCTAAAGGGTGAGTGTTTTGCTCTTGAAGTTGGTCTGCCCTAACAATGAATTCCCAACCATGCTCCTTGAATCGGCGGGCAAAATAATTATAAACTGTTATTCTATAATGCATCACCCTATTAGATATAAGTAATATCTTTTTCATAAGTTAATTTATATGCTCCCCACAGCTTTTATTTTATTCAAGATTTAAAAAACTTTGGGGAAACTTCAAAAAGTTCTCTCCTTAATAACCTTTAAACCGAAAACACCTAATAGTTTTCCAATATGATCGCAATTTTTAATCAAATATTTCATAAATATATGCTGGCCTATCAAAACGGAAAAGGGTAACATTATAGTATATATTAAAAAAGCAACAACCGATTTCAAAATACTATTAAGAGATGCATCCTTTGAATTAATTAGTCCCCGCAACAAAGCCCTTCTTAAAAAATAAGATCTTTTGCATCGCTCAGGCGGAACTATTTCATATACAGGTGCCTCATCACACCAAATAAATTTCCGGCCTTTTTCAATCATTCTTTTAAAAAAATCAACATCTTCACCACCTGTTCTACCAAAATCAGGATTAAACAGATTGTCCTCATCATTAAAGATTTTTTTCGTTAATAAAACATTCCCAGTACGCGTATCCTTGGGATTCTGTAAAATTGTTCCGGTCTTAAACGACCGTCTTTCACAGAGTTTTCCCTTAATTATCCATTTGGGCGGTTCTTCTTCGAAATGTGGTTTTACCGGGCCAAGAACACCGTCAGCCCGATATTCATTATGTGTTTTATACAGATTGAGAAGCCATGTATTTACAGGGAATTCATCATCATCAATAAAGGCAACAAAGTCGCCGGTTGCATTTTGAACAGCTTTATTTCTTACAAGCGCAAAATTTTTCTCAGGCTCAACATAATAATCTATATGAACTAAAGATTGTGTCTTAATATCTGCAACTATATTTTTTGCAGACTGCTTATAATCATTATCAACTACAACTATAGAATATGTAAACAATTCATCAGGTTTTTGATCTTGAAGCTTTTTCAATAATCGCTCTAATAATTTCGACCTCTTATAGGTACAAATACATACGCAAATATGATCTGTTTTAGCAACCATACTAATTTCTTTTAAAAAGGCTTTTGCTTGGTTCTTTCAGCCGCGAAGGCGAGACATGCCACACATTGACTGCCACAAGGAGGAAAATAAACCAAATCAGATGTGTTGGCCTGGCAAAACTGCTTTCAGTGTAATTGTGTATCAGCGCAAGGACCAGCAAAATTAGACGAACCCTACCATATTCAAAATCTAACCGGCACTGCCGCAACGCACCTCTTAGAGCTGAAATGATAACGAATCCGAAGAGCAATAAGCCGACAAGACCCAGATTCAAGAAGATATCTATGTATCCGTTATGCGCCTGTCCAGGCCCCCAGATGTGAGTTTCCTTAAGATACTCCCCTATAGCAGG
>JAKLQB010000675.1 GCA_022013615.1 Desulfobacterales bacterium
TAATCAGGTTCATGGTATTTGTTTCCTTTCCAACAAAAAGCCCAGCCGTTTCCCCAATTCATCGAATGCTGATGCCTGCTCCGGTCCAAGGGTCTTAGTGAACTCAGGATCGTTGTAAAGATCATGGAATGTGTTTTGGCACTCCCACAGGTCCAGCTCCAGGTGCATGGCCTCGGCCATATTCAAGAAGTCAGTCATGTTTTTTATGGTGTTTTGGTCAGGGGATGATGTCAGGTGGGTCATCTGATTTCGGAGAAAATCCCGGGTCTTTTTTCTGAGTTCCGGCCCATTTAATTTCAGCTTTAGTTGCCCGGCCCGTTCAGCCACTTGATGCAAACCTGCCCAGTCAACAGGGTCTTCTTCCTGGCCTGGGGTCATAAATCCGGCCAATTGTTCACAGATTAAAAGCCGAAAATCCTGTTCCAGATTCTCAGGGACCGGCTCACCTGCCTTTTCAAGGAAAAACATAAACTCCTGGAGAGGCTTATAGTACTCTTCTAAGGAATTTCTTATCTGCTGGTGGACAGCGCGCGCCAGATTTTCGACAAGGCACTTTCGGGTATCCGGAATAAGATCGTGTAATTCATAACGCTTGACTTGACGCAGATGCCGGAAGAAAACCTCTTCTATCTTCTCTAATGACGCTGAAGCGAGTCCCGGCTCGAGTTCCTTGACCATCTGTTTCAGATCCAATCGAGCAGCGTTTTCTCCCACAGAACAGCTCAACTCCCTTTTTCCCTGGCGGAAAGCGACATATGCCCGTGTAGATACCCGCCCGGTTGTTTTTTCTTCCACCTGCACTTCTCCCAGGATTGCATTCATGCCCACAACCCCTAAGTCTTGCTGTTGGACAGGATTGACCATTTTAGAAAAAAAGCAGGTCTCATTTGGTGGCACATTGGCCAAAGCGGCAAGGGCGTAGTGGGCGGTCGCTCGGGAGGGATCTATCCGGGAGGGTTTGACCAGTCGGTGATACACACTGCTTCCGTCCCCATATTCCGGATCGTTACTCATGGCCTTTGATAAAAATCCCATAAGCCCTTCTTCAAGGTCCTTTTTGGCCAAGGGCTGGGCCAGATCTATGGCTCGCGCGGCATACTTAAGAACCTGGGCAGTCTCTAATCCGGAAATGTCATCGAAGAACCAGCCGCAACTGGTAAACATGTAGAGTGACATTCGCTGGGATTCCATAAGCTGCAAGGTTTCCACCTTTTCGGCTGCTCCCAGCCCGTGCGCGGCATGGCGTTTCAGAAAACGTTCGCGTTCCCGGTCCGAGGGATTGGAAAAGACCGTTACATAATCGTCACGCGCTTCCCAGGGATCCTTCAAAAGTCTTCCGCCCTGTTCTTCAAAGATCGTCCTTAGCTCATTATTCAGCCAGTCAAATCCCTCACGCAAGGGAGCACGCCAGGCCTGATTCCATCCCGGCGTGTGACCATCGCTGCATCCGCAGTCTGCGCGCCACCTCTCAACCCCGTGCGCACAGCTCCAGGAGCTATTCTCAAGAATTTTAACCTCATTTTGCGGGGGAAAGCGTTCAAGATACAACGCGTAGTTCGTGAGCTTGATATGGTCGGCCTGTTCCAGGTGGTCGAAAATCCAGGATAAAGCCAGGTCACCGAACTTGAAGTGATGCCCGTAAGACTCCCCGTCCGTGGCAATGTTGACCAGCCGTGGTCCATCTTTATGCTCTCCAAATGCCTGTTCGATGCGTGAAAGGAAGTTTTTCCCAGATGCAAGGATCTTTTCATATGCGACGGCGCGCGAGAGTGGCCCGTCGTAGAAAAAGATGTCTATAAAACGCTGGGATCCCTTGTCCAACCAGACCCGGTAAGGGAAGGTCGGATCGATTTGGCCTCCTGAGACATCCTGCCAGTCATTTTCCCCTGAATTTCCGGATAGGGGACGAGCCGACTGGGCCTGAGTCGGGGATAGAATGGTAAATTTTATTCCCTCCTGTGCCATCATGTCCAGGGTCTCCATATCAACCGCGGTCTCGGCCAGCCACATCCCTTCGGCCTGCCGGCCAAACCGCTGCTCGAAATCGGCCAAACCCCATCGAATTTGTGTCAGTTTGTCCCTGCGGCGTGCAAGGGGCATAATTATGTGGTTATAGACCTGAGCCAGGGCATTGCCGTGACCCTGGTAGCGGCCTCCACTGGCCAGGTCCGCAAATAGAATCTGGTCATAGATCCAGGGATGGACCCTTTCCAGCCAGGAGAGCAGGGTAGGGCCAAAGTTGAAACTCATGTGCTCATAGTTGTTGAGCAGTTTCTTAATACGTCCCTCCTGGTTGTGCAGGCGAGCGCGAGTATTGGGGCGATAGCATTCCCGCGTGATGCGTTCATTCCAATCGTGGTAAGGCTGGGCCGAAGCCTGGTATTCAACGAATTCCAGCCAGGGATTCTCACGAGGCGGTTGATAGAAGTGGCCGTGGATACAAAGATATTTGTCGGTCATTGGATTTTGCTGAGCTCCTCTTTGATATGTGGACAATTTATGACAGGGGGGGCTGTGTGTCAAAGGGAAAAGGCCGTTTCAGGAGGAAGTCATGGAAAACAGGCATAGAATTGCTGGAGATTGCCGGATATACTTGTCAAACTAAAAAATTATCGCTATTCTTCCTATAAAAGCTTATCTTAAAAGCTATATTAAGATCGCGAAGCGATTTTATTGAGGTGAAGCTATATGCAAAAAAAGATAGATCTTTCAGAGATAAAGGTGTGCGTAAAGGGTGGTGGAGACCTTGCTTCGGGTGTGGCCTGGAGGCTTTATCAATGTGGTTTCAGGGTGTTCATGACTGAAATTGATCAACCCATGGCGGTGAGGCGTAAGGTGGCTTTTTCCGACGCGATATACCATGGCAGCACGGTCGTTGAAGGGGTTGAGGCCTTACTCGTACACAAAACAGACGAGGTTTTTTCGCTTTGGGTTCAGGAAAAAATACCTATTCTTGTAGATCCCAAATGTAAGACATGCAATGTGATAAGGCCTGACGTATTGGTGGATGCCATCCTGGCTAAAAAGAACATAGGGACCTCAATGCATGATGCGCCCCTGGTCATTGCCCTTGGACCCGGCTTTGAGGCAGGACAGGACGCCCATTTTGTAGTTGAAACCAACCGGGGCCATAACCTTGGTCGTTTGTTGGCCTCGGGCTCGGCAGAGGCCAATACGGGTGTGCCTGGCCCTGTCCAGGGAATTACCGCAGATCGGGTCCTCAGGTCACCTGCGGAAGGCGTATGGCAGAACAATATGGAAATCGGTGATTTGGTAAAAAAAGGGGATATGGTCGGATCTGTTGCAGGGTTGCCCGTGAATGCACTCATTGATGGTGTGATAAGAGGTATGATCCACCCAGGGATTATGGTTTCAAAGGGCCTCAAGATCGGTGATATTGACCCAAGGGGCAATAAGGTGAATTGCTTTACTATTTCGGAAAAGGCCCTGGCCATTGCCGGAGGCGTATTGGAAGGAATCCTCAGGGTTTATGGATAATAAAATCCAAAGGCCTTGTCTTGATAAATTAATAATGGAGGATACTCATGAACCAGGAAAAAGAACTTTACGCTACATCGTTTAACCCCTTGCTTGTCAAACCCGCCCGCCCCCTTCCAGAGGAAATCGCGGTCATCGGAGCCGGGACGATTGGGCCGGATATTGCCTATTATCTTAAAAGTGCCTTACCAGCTATCAAACTATATCTTGTAGATGTCGTGGAAGAACCCCTTAAGAATGCGGAGAAGCGGCTTTCAGGCTATGCGAAAAAGGCAGTGGATAAAAAGAAAATGAAGGAGGATAAGGCAAAAGCAGTCCTCGAAAATATTATTTATACCATGGACTACGATCAAATAAAGAATTGCGATCTGGTGATCGAGGCCGCAACAGAGAGCATTCCCCTGAAACAGAAAATCTTTGACAGCGTTGAAAAAACGGTCAGTGAAGACACGATCATTACTTCCAATACAAGTTCTATCCCTGCCGACAGGATCTTTTCGAAAATGAAAAAACCGGAAAGGACCACTATTACACATTTCTTTGCGCCCGCATGGCGGAGTCTTCCCGTAGAGGTGATAACATGGCAAGGGGCAAGCCAGGACACAATAGATTACCTTTGCTGGTTTTTTGCGAGTACAGGGAAGGCTCCCATTATGACGGGCAATGCTATTTGCTTCATGCTGGACCGGATCTTTGATAACTGGTGCAATGAGGCTGCTTTTTTGTTGGAATCTGCCTCTGCAAGCCGGGTTGACAAAGTGGTGGAAGAGTTTGTATTTGCAGGGCCTTTCTTTGTCTTAAATATGGCAAATGGTAACCCAATTATCATTGAGACCAACACTCTCCAAATGGAAGAAGGCCCCCATTACAGGCCCGCACCGGTCTTGAGCTCTGTGGACAGGTGGCTGACCCATCGCCCCGGCGCCAGAATTGAGGTTCCAGGGAATATAAAAGATACCATCAGGGATCGGATGCTGGGTATTTTCTTTTCCCAGTCATTCGATATTATTGATCGAGGAATTGGCACAAAGGAGGACCTGAACTTTGGTTGTCAGGTTGCCCTGGGATTCAGAAAGGGACCGCTTGATGTCATGCAGGGTCTGGGTGAGGCAGAAGTGAACCGGATCATGAAAAAATTCCAGGAGGAAAGGCCGGGCTTTCCCCAGGCAAAGGAATCTTTCTCTTTCTATCAGGATTTCAAACGGCATGTCCTGGTGGATGAGATGGACGGGGTGATAATTATCACCATCCGCCGGCCCCAGGCAATGAATGCCCTCAGCGATGATATCACCAATGAAA
>JAKLQB010000676.1 GCA_022013615.1 Desulfobacterales bacterium
AAAAGTAGAGATGTTCCATGCCCGTTTTACTATAGCTGATCGTTTGGAAGTTCAGGGCCGGATATTAAAGGCTTTCGGCAAAGAGGGTGGTTTTGAGCAAAGAAAGGGCCGGCTGGTAATCGCCACCCAGGTAGTTGAACAGTCCCTTGACCTTGATTTTGATGTTATGATTACCGATTTAGCGCCCATTGATTTGATGCTACAACGGGCGGGGCGAATGCACCGCCATATTCGTGACAAAATGGGGAATTTCAAAACAGATGGTGATGATGAACGAGGCGCGGCAACTCTATATATTCATACGCCTGAATATACCGACAGTCCTCAGACTGACTGGTTTTCAGCCTTTTTTCCAAATGCAAAAAAGGTCTATGAAAATCATGCCAGGCTATGGTTGGGTTTAAAACAGCTAAACCAGCTCCCAAAACCAAAACCTACGTTGCCGGAAAATATTAGAGATTTGATCGAAAACGTGTATGGCAAGGACCCTGAAATTCCTAAAGGGCTTGAAAAATCGGATATAAACGCATACGGTAATCAAAGTAGCCAGCGCACTATAGGTGAATTTAACACGATTGATTATGAAATCGGATACACAATGGATGGGCAAAACTGGGAAGAAGATTTGAAAATGCCAACCCGATTGGGCGAGGAAACACTTATCCTAACCTTGGCAAAATGGGAAAACGGGGAATTAGTACCGTTTACTCCCGGAGAAAAACAAAGATGGCAAAAAAACGAAATAAGAGTTCTAAAGAAGAATATAGCTGAAATACCTTTATTTAATGAACAGCAAGCTGCAGTCGATAAGATTAAACAGCGTATGCCGAGTAAGGGCAAATGGATTAACTTGCTTCCAATGGTATGGGATGCTGAAAAAGCATTTTGGGCGGCAGATGTCATTGATGGTAGAGGACAAAACAGCAAAGTTTATTATAGTTCGGAACAAGGCTTGATTTATGGCTATGAGTTCGAGGCTGTAAGAAATGATGATCAATTGGAAAAGGATGAACTGATATGAAACAATTTAACTTGTTGTTCGATCCGTGGATACCTGTAAGAACCCGGCATGGTGAGAACAAGCCGATTAAAGCATATGAAATTGTACAATCCGATATTGTCGCTATTGATGCGCCAAGGGCCGATTTTAATGCGGCCTTGATGCAGTTTTTAATCGGTCTGTTGCAAACAGTCTTTGCGCCTGAGAACCCCAGAACATGGCGTAGTTTTTATAAAGAACCGCCTTCCGAGAAAGAGTTAAAAGAAAAATTTGAATCGATTAAAAATGCGTTTTATTTGGATGGCGACAGTTATCGGTTTATGCAGGATATATCAATCAAAGAACATGGAAATATAGCTAATATTCTCAAATTAATACCCAGCATTGTTGGTGATAATACAATTAAAAAAAATCAAGATTTCTTCCTTAAATCTTCACAATTGTCGAGAATGTCAGTCACAAACCTGATTTTAGGGCTTTATTTGTATCAAAACTATTGCCTATCTGAAACAGGTGGTAAGGGAGGGCGACATCATGGCAGTTTAAGAGGACGAAATACTGTTACGGCTTTTATTATCAAGGAAGCTGGAAACTTATGGCAGGATCTGTGGTTAAATATTATTCAAGAAAACAAGTTTAAGGCATTAATCAAGTCAGATTTGACTGATTCAAACTTTGAATGGATGAATGATAGTCCTAACGGAAAACAAAAGACAGACAGCGATATGACATTAACAGATATTTATTGGTCGATGCCAAGACGTGCATGGGTCAACTTTTCTGAACTCAAAGAAGGTATTTGCGATTTAACTTCTCAAAAAACGAAAGTTATCCAAAAAATATATATAAAAGAAAATGGAATTGAATATAAAACAAAATTCACGCAACATCCCCTAATACCTTATTTAAAAGATAAAGATGGTTTACATCCATTAAAAATTGGTGCTGAAGGGGTCACTTATGGTGACTGGCTTTCTCTTGTTGGTAGCGATACCGCTTCTCAAAACTTATTAGAGCATACTGATAGAAGAAATTTAGAAGGAGCTTTTAAGATATTTGTTTGTGGTTATTTGAATCATTCGCAGCAGGCAAAAACATTATGTTGGTATCAGACTAAGATGCCTTTATATTTTATGAACTGCGAAGAGCGAGTAAGAAAAACGATCTTATCGGAGATAAATAGATATATTCAAGCCGCTAATAAAATTGCCGACAACCGGACAGGTTATTTAGTTTATGCAATTAAAAATGCCTGGTTTGATGAAAGTAAAGACAAAAATAAAGTTCAAAAAAAATCTTTCAACAATAACAAAGCCGCCGAAATCGCGAAATGTTTCTGGGGCAATACCGAAAGTAGATTTTATGAACAGATGAAAGCGCTTTATGACAATGCCAATCAACTTACCGATGAGAAAAGAGCCGAGTTGCAGCAAGACTGGTATGAGCATATCAAGAATGAAGCTAATAAACTGTTTGATCGGTGGGCATTTAGAGCTGGTATTCAAACTAACCCAAGACGCATTGCCAAAGCGCATAATCAGTTAACAACAAATCTAAACAGTAAATTACTGAAGCAGGATATATTAGGTTTGCCAAAGGAGAATACATAATGACTGAATTAAAAAAATCTCGACTTTTTGAAGAAGGTCATCCCGCCAGCGATTTTATCTTAGAATGGTGGAAGAGTTTGAAACAAAATAAAGGTGACAGAGCCGAGTTGCGGCGCTGTAAAAATCTTGAAGAGATTCAAAAGGCTTCGGCCTATCAGCGTTGCTACTGGCAATTAACAAAATATTTTACCCCGGAACAACAAGTGTTGTCCAGAGAACAGATGTCCATTATTATCGGTTTGGCATCTCATATTGAGGATAATGAGCCAAAATATATAGATACAGATAGTAAGAAGGAAAAAGAATACTATTTTGCCTATCAAATGGCCACGCCAAAGGGTAAAGAAAAAGATGCTCCACCTAAACTTAGCGAATTGCGTTTCCGCCGCTTACTGAAAATCAAAGACCGGGAGAAATTATACCGTTTTCTCATTCAGGTTGTTCGCATGTTGGACAAAAAGGTCAATCTGCTGGATTTGTTAAGTATTGCCTATTTTTGGGGCGATAAAGCCAAAACGAATCTGGCTTATAAATATTACGAAAAAGCCAATCTGAAAGCTAAATAAAGGAGGATACCATGAATGACAATCGTTTTATTCAATTGCACTTACTTGTTTCTTATCCGCCATCTAACCCGAACCGTGATGAACTTGGTCAACCTAAAACTGCTATAATGGGAGGAACGCAACGCTCAAGAATTTCATCGCAAAGCCTGAAAAGAGCCTGGCGTACTTCGGAGATATGGAAAACGGAAGGGTTAGGTATTGGCACAAGGACCAGGGAGTTGTTTTTATCCAAAGAGCATGGCTTGTATAATAAATTGCTGGAAAAGCATGGCGAAGAAGATGCCGAAAAATATGCAAAGGCAATATTAAATGTTTTTGCAGATACTGAAAAAGTTAAACAGAAGAAAGAAGCGACAATTGACGAGAAATTTGTTGGTAAAGAAATCGTTACCAAACAGCCGATACATTTCTCTGACAAAGAAGTAGCAAGAATCAAAGTAATGGTCGATCAACTCGACAAAGAACCAACCGAAGAACAGTTGAAAGATTTGCTTGACGAGAGTCCGGGGGACATAGATCTTGCCATGTTTGGCAGAATGATCGCCAAACGTCCTGATGCCAACGTGGAAGCGGCAGTGCAAGTTGCCCATGCCATTTCTATTAACGAAGTTGAAATCGAGGATGATTTCTTTACCGCTGTTGATGATTTAAATAAACACGGTTCGGCCCACATGGGCGAACAGGAATTTGTTTCTGCGATTTATTACTTGTACCTTTGCATAGATAATAAATTGCTATTAGCAAACCTTAACAATAACAAAAGCGATAACAAAGAACAGGCTATGCAATCGCTTAAAGCTTTAGTGAAAGTAGCAGCCATGGTTGCGCCAACGGGAAAACAAAATAGTTATGCTAACCGCGCACAGGCCTTTTACATTTTAGCGGAAAAAGGTGACGCACAACCCAGGAATCTGTCTCTGGCATTCCTTAAGGCAATGCCTGCCGATGACCCGATGAAAGCAATTGATCAGCTAACGTGTATGAAAAAGAAATTCAATACCGCTTATACTGTTGATAAAAAAGTAGAGGATAAAACAAAAGTAGCCGTTGATAAAACAAACGAAGAAAAAGAAATGAATCTGTTTAAAAATGGAACATTAGAAGGTATTCTCAATTTTATCGGTGGCCAGCAATGAAAGATTATCTATTATTCAGACTGCATGGCGCGTTAGCATCCTGGGGTGATATTGCGGTAGGCGATATTCGTCCCAGTTACCGTTATCCATCTAAATCGGCGGTTATTGGTTTACTCGCTGCGGCGTTGGGTTTTAAGCGAAACGAAAACGAAAAACAGTCCGAATTGGCCAAACTGCTATTTTCAGTAAGGATAGATGCGATGGGTGATCCCATTGAGGATTACCATACTGTTCAGGCACCCAGCGAACAAGCGATTAAATATGACAGGGGCAATAAGTGCTGGACGCGTCTTGATGAAATTGAGGTTATTAAATGGCGTGTTGTTCAATCTCAAAGCAATGCCGAGGCTGGCGCAATCCAATCCAGAAGAACTTATTATTGTGACTCTGTCTACACGGTTGCGCTATGCGAAAATGAGGATGATAAGGTCAATTGGCAAACTTTTCAGAAACCAAAACTACAAGACATTCGGGATTTAATTAAGTTTTTGAGAAATCCTGAATTTATTTTGTACTTAGGCAGAAAATCATGCCCGTTGGGGTTGCCATTGGAACCACAGATTGTAACTACAAATAATTGCAAAAACGCTTTTCGGCAAGCAAAATTTAAATTCGTCGACGATTTGGAATCGATGCTTAAGCAAACAACAACCATTCAATACTACTCCGAAGAAATGCTTAAAAGCAGTCAAATGAAACTTACGCGGCGAGATCAGCCAGTCAACCGCACAACCTGGCAGTTTACCGAAAGGGATGAATACTATTTCAGCGAATGAGGAACGGTCATGTATTTACACAAAATCACTATCGACAGAGAAGCCTTAAGAAGAGACCGAAAAATATATCAAGATGTTTATTTGTTGCATAAAAAAATATGGGAGCTGGTCAGCCGGAATGAAAACCAGAAAAGGGATTTTTTATATCGGGTTGAATATGATGCTTATCAGAATATCAAACATATTTATTTGCTTGCGCCGAATCAGATTGCTTCCCACAATAATTTAAAGATTGCGGTTTCACCACGATACCAGCCTCAGATTGAAACAGGTGAATACCTTTATTTTAAGCTTAGAGCAAATCCTATCATCAAAAGAAAAGAAAACGGGAAAGCTAAGGAGTACAGCCTTGTTATGGATGCCAAGCATCAATTCAAGAAAAATGGGCAAAACTATCAGGAACAGTTTTCTCTGGACGAGCTGATTCATGATGTTGGTATGAAATGGCTTATCAGGAAAGGTGAACAGCACGGATTTTCTGTGAAACAATTCGAGGTCAAAACCAATAATGATTGTGAATATTCTATTAAACTTCCTGGGAAAAAAGTTTTTACACTAAGGACACTGGATTTTGAAGGCAAACTGAAAATTGTTGATGCAGACCGGTTTAAAAAGTCATTGTTTAATGGTATTGGCTCTGCCAAAGCATTTGGTTGCGGCATGATGATGGTAAAGAGGATCTGATTATGTAAATGGAGCTTTGACCATGTTCGATTTTCTACAAAACCTGGATAATGATATCCGTGATGCACTGTTGATCCAGCTTCGCAACCTTTGGACACACACACCTACTGCTATAGAAGGCAATACCCTGACCCTTGGGGAGACTGCATTTGTCCTTACATCATCTCTCAGTGGGAACCGTCACCGCCCGGAGTGAATTGTTACCGGAGGCTGATAAGCTGGATAGGTTTAAACGGTTCTGCTCTGAATCCTGGGTAGAGTCGATCAAGTTGGTGGATGAAGCCCATAAAAAACAGAAGGAGCGATCCCTAACAGAAAAACAAAGGCGTTAAATAACAAATGACATCAGCCATGCTGCCGCCAAGGAGGGTTCATTGAAGGAAGTGACGAATAACAAGGCCATCCAGTGCATATACCAACAGATCCGGGATGTTCTCATCCGGTCCCGCGCGCGGGCATGGAGAGCCGTCAATACCGAAATGGTAGCTTGTTATTGGGAAATCGGCCGTCTGATTGTAGAGGAGGAACAGCGGGGGAAAGTTCGGGCTGAGTATGGAAAACAATTAATAAAAGAATTTTCCAACCGGCTTTCAGATGAATTTGGCAAAGGGTTTCACCCTCGAAACCTTTGGTTTATGAGAACCTTTTTCTTGGCCTACCCAAAAGTGAACGCACTGCGTTCAGAATTGTCCTTGCTCTATTACCGGGTGCTGTTTACGTGAAGCATTTTAAGGAAATATAAACATGGAAACAAAACTGGTTGTATTCAAGAATAAAGGAATAAGACGGACGTCGCTCGACAACGAATGGTATTTCGCTGTTGTTGATGTGGTAGCTGCTTTAACGGACAGCAACAAACCCCGAGATTACTGGTATCGTATGAAAAAGAGAGAGGCGGTATCAAGCGGGTTTGAGTTGTCGACAATTTGTCGACAACTCAAACTGGAGTCGAGTGATGGCAAAATGTACAAGACGGAAGTTGCCAACACCGAGGGCATTTTTCGCATTATTCAGTCCATACCATCCCCGAAGGCGGAGCCCTTTAAGCGGTGGCTGGCAAAGGTCGGTTATGAACGCGTGCAGGAGATAGAGGACCCCGAGCTGGCAACCAAAAGAACCCGCGCTCTGTATAAAGCAAAAGGCTATTCTGACGACTGGATTGAGAAGCGAATGCGCGGCATCGCCATCAGGGAGGAGATTACAGACGAGTGGAAAAATAGGGAGGTAAGGCGCGAGAAGGAGTATGCGATACTGACCGCCGAGATCGCAAAAGCCGCTTTTGGTGTTACGCCCGGCGAACACAAAAAGCTTAAGGGGCTGATTCGGGAAAATCTCAGGGACCATATGACGGACCTTGAATTGATTTTTTCTATGCTTGGAGAGGCGTCTACGACTGAGATAACGCGGGCGGATGATGCAAGGGGATTCCAGGAAAGCAAGAGTGCCACCCACAAGGGAGGAGAGGTTGCCGGGAAGGCGAGAAAAGACCTGGAACGAAAGACCCGCAAGAAGGTCGTCTCCCCCGAGAACTATCTGACAACGCCGGAGAAAATAAAAAAAATCGAAAGGAAGTGATGCCTCTTGACAGAGCCCATTCTCCCACCTCTTAAACCCATACCGATAAAAGACCGTTTATCTACTCTCTTTTTAGAAAAAGGGAACCTGGATGTACTGGACGGCGCCTTCGTGCTTGTGGACAAAAACGGTGTCCGAACCCATATCCCGGTGGGCGGGGTCGCTTGTCTTATGCTTGAGCCTGGCACAAGAGTATCTCACGCCGCTGTTGTGCTGGCTTCGCGTGTAGGCTGCCTTCTCGTCTGGATTGGTGAGGCTGGTGTACGCCTGTATGCAGCCGGTCAGCCGGGTGGGGCCAGATCTGACCGTCTCCTTTACCAGGCCAAACTGGCCCTGGACGATACGGCAAGGTTGAATGTAGTTCGCAAGATGTATGCCCTCCGTTTCCAGGAAGAACCCCCGGCCCGTCGCAGTATAGAGCAGCTAAGAGGAATAGAAGGCGTGCGTGTACGCAAGATGTATGAACTATTTGCCAGGCAGTATAAGGTGAATTGGAAACGCCGGAACTATGACCATACCGAATGGGGAAGCGGGGATGTGCCAAACCGTTGTTTAAGTTCTGCCACAGCCTGCCTATATGGCATTTGCGAAGCCGCTATCCTGGCCGCGGGCTATGCCCCTGCCATAGGTTTTATCCATACGGGAAAACCGCAATCCTTTGTTTATGATATTGCTGATATATTCAAGTTTGAAACCGTTGTACCTGTAGCTTTTCGTAGCGCAGCCAGAAATCCATACAATCCGGAGCAGAGTGTGCGCCTGGCATGCCGGGACGCCTTCCGCCAAACCAAACTGCTTAAACGGATTATTCCAACCATTGAAGAGGTCCTGTCCGCAGGTGGCCTGTCCATGCCCAAACCGGCCAAAGAGTCGGTGGCCCCTGCAATTCCAAATAAGGAGGGAATAGGCGATGCTGGTCATCGTGGTTGAGAACTCACCACCACGCCTGCGTGGACGACTGGCCATATGGCTGCTTGAAGTGCGTGCCGGTGTATACGTAGGAAAAGTTTCCAGGCGTGTAAGGGAGATGATCTGGAACCAAGTTGAAATAGGGATCGAGGACGGCAACGCGGTGATGGCTTGGAGCACCAATACAGAATCAGGTTTTGACTTTGTTACTCTTGGTAAGAACCGGAGGATACCTAAAGAAATGGATGGCATAAATCTGGTTTCCTTCTTACCGCCCGAATCCGATGAACATCAAAATAAGTTGGAGGGGATCGATTCTTTTCCCGCTTCTGAAAATGCGGATAATATCCCTTAATAATTCGGTAGAATTTTTCACTTCCAATATCTAACGTGAAATTAGGATGTTAGAGAAAGTGTGTTCCCCACAGGCGTGGGGATGAACCGGGCACCACATAATCCCCTGGTCTTTCAGTAGTGTGTTCCCCACAGGCGTGGGGATGAACCGACATAGCACAGTATAAGAAATATCTTCCCCAGGTGTTCCCCACAGGCGTGGGGATGAACCGACCATATTACGCAAAAGGTTTTTGCTCAATGCGTGTTCCCCACAGGCGTGGGGATGAACCGTCCCGGTAGGCGTACTGTCTATTTTATAAACCGTGTTCCCCACAGGCGTGGGGATGAACCGTTGACGCAGAATGAAAATACACCCCATCAGTAGTGTTCCCCACAGGCGTGGGGATGAACCGCGAGGAATATCAACAGAGGATGCATAATATTAGTGTTCCCCACAGGCGTGGGGATGAACCGTGGGATAAATATTTAGCTTCTATTGCAAGCACGTGTTCCCCACAGGCGTGGGGATGAACCGCCCCTGATGGGTTCCAACTCCGGGTCAGCATTGTGTTCCCCACAGGCGTGGGGATGAACCGAGGCTTATTAGTTAGACAACATTCACAAAATTGTGTTCCCCACAGGCGTGGGGATGAACCGGGCTTTGCTCTATTTGTGGGGCTAAACCCCTGGTGTTCCCCACAGGCGTGGGGATGAACCGTGGGGTGTTCTTTGATCAGCACGTCAGGTCGAGTGTTCCCCACAGGCGTGGGGATGAACCGCCAGAGCAGACTATAAAGATAGAGTTATCCATGTGTTCCCCACAGGCGTGGGGATGAACCGCACATGCGTCCCCTCGCCAGGAGAACTGATCAGTGTTCCCCACAGGCGTGGGGATGAACCGTGAACCTCCCTGTTGGACATCAGCGATGATAGGTGTTCCCCACAGGCGTGGGGATGAACCGTATAATAGCATAATGTCCCCATCCATTAAAATGTGTTCCCCACAGGCGTGGGGATGAACCGCGGGCGTGCATCGACGAGACGGGCATCGGAAAGTGTTCCCCACAGGCGTGGGGATGAACCGCCCGGCCATTCGCTGTGAAACAGTAGCACGCGGTGTTCCCCACAGGCGTGGGGATGAACCGCACATGCGTCCCCTCGCCAGGAGAACTGATCAGTGTTCCCCACAGGCGTGGGGATGAACCGATCACGGGCGAGCTGGTGGGCACGGGCAAGGTGTGTTCCCCACAGGCGTGGGGATGAACCGAGATCGTCTTTTTCCCTCATTCGACCAATCTGGTGTTCCCCACAGGCGTGGGGATGAACCGAGGAAAGAGGAATACTGTTTTCTATTTCCTGAGTGTTCCCCACAGGCGTGGGGATGAACCGCATTGTTAGATGCCAGCCAGGCGTCCATGATAGTGTTCCCCACAGGCGTGGGGATGAACCGCCCTGCTTAGATGGAAGGACAGGCTTCCGGTTGTGTTCCCCACAGGCGTGGGGATGAACCGGAATAAAAAAGCCCCTGGTATAGATAAGATTAGTGTTCCCCACAGGCGTGGGGATGAACCGTCTCATAGTGTTTTTCATATAACGGGTGCAGGGTGTTCCCCACAGGCGTGGGGATGAACCGGTTTGCTTAGACCAGGGGAACAGCACTTGAAAGTGTTCCCCACAGGCGTGGGGATGAACCGATCCGGAGACAGGCATTTGGCTGAAAATCAGGGTGTTCCCCACAGGCGTGGGGATGAACCGGCAACCGGAGAAGATGGTAATGGTCTTACATAGTGTTCCCCACAGGCGTGGGGATGA
>JAKLQB010000677.1 GCA_022013615.1 Desulfobacterales bacterium
AAATAAAGATAGACGTATACGAATAAATCCTCCAAAGGCGGATAAATATTATGAGAAAGATTCCCACCTCAATAAATGCACAATTTAACGCTTTATTGGACAAAAACAACATACCCAAAAGATATCAGAACCATTATTTGAAATGGTTACGTTATTATTTGGATTTCTATCATAAATACGGTTTCAGTGAATCAAATCCCCAGAGCGTAACCAAATTTGTCTGGAAATTATCCATGGGTCTGCCCTTGACTCATATGGAATGTTAGTAAGAGTCAAGAGCAGACCCCAAGCCTTTACTCACATTGGACAACCCCATTGTGTTTGAAAAGAGATTGCTGCGCCCCGGCCTACAAGAAACAAACCCGAACTTACTAAGAACTTACTGAGTTGTTACGAAGTAGCGAGTATGGGCTGATGTAATGGTACACCAAAATATTCGTAATAGGGATGGCATTTTGAAAGAAGCATAAATATTATTTTATCCTTCAGGTGATCAGGTTCCTCTTCAAGGGTATCAAAATTTCCCCCGCCCTTTGAGATAATTAAGTCGGATTCATTGACTAACTCGTTCACCCTGTCCGAACACCTGCTTAAGATAGTCCCGGGGAGGGGTCCGTCAATACCATTTTCAATGAGCGTTACTGCCTCATCAATGCCCACTGATCTTGCATCATTTAATGTCACATCATTAAGGGCCGGGAAACTTCTGACAACCAAGAAAATTTCAGTATCATATGCCTTTTTTATGGTCTTGATTAATAATTTATCGAACACAATTTCCCCGGCATTGTCTCCAAAATACAATAACAGTTTGCTCGTCCTGAGCTTTGCTTCAAATTGTGCATAGCCTTTCTTTGAAAGCGGGGCCTCGAGTCTTTCTGCAATCCAGTCTTCAATTTTTTGTCTACTATCGTCCATCATAAGATCAATGGAATTTCCAAGGATTGCAAGCTTGACCGCCATATTAAGGGGATCAGAAGAGCCTTCAATCAATCCCTTGAGATAGGGGTAGATTTCAGTTACCATTTTATTTTGTTGTAGTTTTTCTGAATGAAACGGATCCGGGCTACCCGTGGCATTCATTATGCTTCTCATTACTATTTCAATTACCTCAGCGCTTGTCACACTCCAGGATTGACCCTTTAATGAGGGGATATTAAGGATCTCCACAAGCAGCTCTTTTATAACATCCTCATCCAGTGACAGTCTTCTCATTGCTGAGACAGACATCCTTAAAATGCACGGAATGCAGTCCGGTTTAATTAGCATAATATTTTCACTCCGGTAAAAGACTCCTCACCATCGCCCGAAAAGTTCCAAATCAGGATTTGTTATCTTTTTTACCGGCCTTGAATTTTTCCCAAAACTCCCTGTCTTGATCCTTCCAGTCACTACCCCACTTCCTTTCAAAATAGGAAGAGGACAACCTCTTATGCCATGGCTCCCATGGGGATTCCCCCTCCTCTTGGGATTTTAATATATCAATCAAAAAAGTCGTGATCTTATCCATTTCTTCTTTGGGGAGGTAAGAATCGGCTCCTTCTTTGATAGATTTTACGAGATTATCAGGACTTAATGCGTGGGCTGTCAACATGACGGCCGTTATATTTCTCTTCTTGGCAATGTGTAACAGCTTATATCCATCAACACCCATAATATCCAAAATGGCCATGTCAAAATTATCTGATTCCAAAAGCTTTTTGGCCTCATCAAATGAGGAAGCTTTTACAACCTCGCACATGTCCAGTACCTCTTCCAGTACTTCTAACACATCAGGTTCATCATCCACTATCAGAATCTTCTTGCCATCCAACAAGTTAGTATCTGACATGATTCATCTCCTTCTTGAACATATCGCGCACCTTCGGCATAAAATGCAAGGTCCTTATTTACCAAAGCCCTTAAGCATAAGATCTATTATATGATCTGTATCACTTTTTCCTTCCTCTTTTAAGACTTTTTTACCGAAGTCCCTCTTCCCCGCGGCTGTTACAGGCCTGGATTGGGTCGAAAAGATATTTTCCGGAAATGGCAAATCACTGTCTATGGCCCACTCAATGTCCTGTGGGGACCCATAATGTTCTTCAATGCGCATTCCCATCTTTGCGATTTCTAATACTTCTGCAACACTCACGCAGGGGATCACTTGCTGCTCAGAAGGAACAGGCTCAACAACAGTGCCACATCCCTTTGCAACAAATCTTTGATCTTTCTGGCCTATGATACTCTGTTTTATTGACATGGATTTCTTACCGATAATGAAGCTATCAGGAGAGACCATGCCCTGCACGATGCTTTCTCCAAATCCCCAGTTTGCGTCAATAGTGATCTTGGACCTGTCTCCTGTCACGGGATCGAGGGTAAACATCACCCCAGCGGATCTGGAGTTTACCATCTTCTGTATGCCCACGCTTATAAGCACCCCATCCTGGGGGAAACCCACCCTCATCCTGTAAGTAATAGCCCTGTCGGTAAAGAGGCTTGCCCAGCATTCATGGGTTGCCTTAACAACCTTCTCATCGCCCCAGATCCAGAGATAGGTATCCTGCTGGCCTGCAAAGCTCGCATCCTCAAGGTCTTCTGCTGTGGCGCTTGATCTTACAGCCACGGGAAGGTCTGTTACGTCACATTTCTTACACAGGGAAGCATATGCAGTTTTTATTTCTTCTTGTATCTCATCCGGGATGGGTGTGGAGAGGATGGCCTGGCGGATTGTGCTCCCGGCCTTAGATACCGCCTTTATATCGTCCGGGGATGCATCAGACAGTGTGTCCCTGACAAGAGCCCATAGCGCCGATTTGTCCATAGATTGCTGGAATGCCTTACTCGTTACTGCAAATCCCGGAGGGACCCTTATACCCGCATTCAACATCTCTCCTAAGTTTGCATTCTTTCCTCCTACAAGGGGAAGAGCGCTTTTGTTGCACTCCTCAAACCAGAGAATATACTGAAATTGAGACGACATGCCACATCCCTCCTACCCATGCCCCCGAACCGCCTGACTGATTGAGTTGCTTCAATTGACAGTGGATAGACACTATTTGGTCAACCGTAACCGTTAACCCCTCACCCCAACCCTCCCCCGCAAGGGGGGAGGGAGCTATAAATACAGCCACATAGATTCCCCCTCCCCTTGTGGCCTCCGGCTCGCAGAGGAGGGGGTTAGGGGGTATTGCGAAGCAATTTTATAACTTGTGTTTACTTATCCAGGATATAAACAACGCCGTTGTCACCATCCACCTTTATACGCTGG
>JAKLQB010000678.1 GCA_022013615.1 Desulfobacterales bacterium
GACCATGCAGTCAGGGCATTCTATCAGATGAGGGACTTCAGGGGTATTGAGAAAAAACCAGCAACCAGGGAGCTGATTAACTGGATGAGGGCATTGAAGGCAGATCCTGATTTCAAAGTAAAGCACTTAGTTAAAGGAGATGTCCCTTACCTGGGGGTCCTGTTTAAGAAGAGCCCGGATTATGCTATTGCTCGCAATTCCATTTCACGCATGAGACTATGATCTGGATGCTGGATACTTGATGCTTGATACTAAATGATCGATAATTTTTGGATAGATAATCTGAGCTCCTATCTAATATGTTCTATCCAGTATCCAGAAACCAGTATCCAGTATCCAGAAATCACAACAGACAACCGACGACCAACCACTGACTAATTATGTTTACCAATTTTTTCTATCTCTTAAAACATGTAGGCATCCCGGTTTCGCCTACTTCATTTTTGCGACTTCAAAAGGCCCTTGGTATGGGCCTTATCACGTCCATTGATGATTTTTACACGGCCTCCCGCTCTATTCTGGTTAAGAGCGAACGATACTTTGATCTCTATGACCAGGTGTTCGCACACCATTTTGAAGGGGCTGAACTCAAAGAACCCGATGCATTCGAGCTGTCCGAAGTGGCTCAGGCCATGCTTGAGGAGTGGCTGAAGGATCCCAGGGGCCTCGCAGATGCCCTGGGCATTGATGAAGACTCTCTGAATAAATTGAGTCCGGAGGAGTTGTTGCAGTACTTCCTGGATCGGTTAAAGGAACAAAAAGGCGAACACCACGGCGGAGGCAAATGGATCGGCACGGGAGGGACATCCCCTGTGGGGCATTCAGGCTACCATCCAGGCGGAATGAGGGTAGGGGGTGTCTCAAGAAACAAATCTGCCGTGAAAGTGGCCATGGACAGACGATATCGTGATTATTCTCAGGAAGGACCGCTTACCCAGGCCCAAATTGGAGAGGCCCTGAAAAGGTTGAGAAACCTGGTGCCTGTGGGCGCCAAAGACCAGATTAATATCGATAAAACCATTTATCAGACCATGAAGAATGCCGGAGAGATCGAGATTGTCTTTGATCGCAGCCTTAAAGATCGCCTCAAGGTTATTTTGGCCATAGACAATGGCGGATGGTCTATGGAACCTTACGTGGAGATGGTGCAAACACTTTTTAACTATAGCCGTTCTCAGTTCAAAGAGGTAAAAACCTTTTTCTTTCACAATACCATCTATGATAATATTTGGAAGGACCCCCCCAGGTTTAGAAAGCCTTTCAAGGTGGATGATTTGATCCGACTTGACCCGGAAACCCGGTTTATCATCGTGGGTGATGCCAGCATGGCCCCCTATGAATTGATGGCCACGGACGGATCCATCCACATCGAGGAAAGGACTATGAAGCCCAGTTATGAGCGGCTCCGGTTTATTGCAGAAACCTTTCCTCACTCTGTGTGGTTAAATCCCAAGTTACCTGCGGAATGGCCTTACACCCGCAGCATCAGTATGATCCGTGAAATATTTCCCATGTTTGAACTCACCATCGACGGGCTTGAAAAGACAGTGTCCTATCTGATGCAGAATAATTAACTAAAGACGCCCTCCGGCTACTGCCAGGTCCTCCAGTCCCTGGACATTCACAATTTTGATTCGAGGACCATCGGACTCAATCAGCCCTGCTTTATGCATTCTACCCAGAATACGCGAGAGAGTCTCAGGAATAGTCCCCAAAAGGCTGGCCAATTGACCCTTGGAAATATCAAGCTCCAGATCTTGAGACCCCTTATTTAATTCATTCAAGTATAGAAGGTAGGCGGCTAAACGTCCCGGCACTTCTTTTAGAGAAAGATTTTCAATTAGCTGGGTAAACCTTATGAGTCGCCTCGATAGGACAGCCAGCATGTTCATGGCAATGTCAGGGCTTTTTTTGATCAGGCCAATAAATGCATCCCTTGGGAAAAAAAAGATCCGGCTCTCCTCCATAGACTCTGCGCTGGCCGGGAATTTAAGACCCGCAAAAACCGGAACCTCTCCAAAGGGTTCCCCCGGGCCGAAAATGTGAAGGATCTGTTCCTTGCCTTCCAATGAGGCTTTGAATATTTTCACCCTGCCCGATATGACCACATAAAAGCCGTTTCCATCATCCCCATCCACAAATATGTTTTGTTTTTTTTCGAACATCTGAACCACTACGATCATGGCCAGATCTTCAAGCAGTGGCCTTGGGAGACCCTTAAAGAGGGGAATGGATCCAATATGATATATGATTTCCATGATTATCTCGCTTTCAGGGGGAAGGGGTTGGGTAGAAATAATTTGACAACTCGGATAAATCCGGGAATAACCATAACATAAAAATGTCGCACAGGGCAATAGCAGCGTTTCAAAATCATAACAGAAGAGAACAACACATAACCGTTGCTTTCTGCAAAAAGGAGGAACAATTGGCAAAACATATCGGGATCGTAGGTTGCAGTGCAGAAGGGGCTGCCCTGTGTTATCGTACAATTTGTGCAGAGGCCCCTCGGGAGATGGGTGAACATCGGCATCCGGAGATAACAATGCATACCCACCCTCTTTCGGATTACATGGTTTATATCCGTGCGGGTGATTGGGAAAAGGTCGCAGAACTTATGCTCTCTTCGACGCATAAACTCGCGAGGGTTGGAGCAGCTTTTGCCATTTGCCCGGACAATACCATTCATCAGTCTTTTCAATTGGTAAAGCAGGAGTCGCCGATACCCTGGTTGCATATTGCAGAAGCGGTTGCAGAGACAGCCAAACAGAACGGTTTTGAGAGGTTAGCGATACTGGGAACGAAGTATCTTATGACAGGGCCCGTGTACCCGGAAGTGCTGGAAAAATTCGGCATAACATGTGAGATACCGGATGAAAAAGAGCGGGAGAAGATTGATGAAATAATATTTAAAGAACTGGTAAATGCAATATTTTCAGAAAAATCGCGAATGTACTTTAATGATGTTATTGAAAAACTCAAACAACGGGGGTGTGATGCTGTGGTTCTTGGGTGCACGGAAATTCCTTTGATAGTTGTTCCCGACGATTGCCCATTGCCAACCCTGGACTCTACACGCTTGCTTGCCAGAGCTGCTGTCAGAGAGGCGCTTGTGCCATAAGCATGGCATTATCTTAAAAACTGCTTGTCCAATCGTTTATAATATACGTTTTAAGAAAACTATTTTGGGGCCGTCATTTTTCACCTGTACTTCCCGTGAGTCGCTATACATCAAGTGATGCTGGATGCTCGATCCTGGATGCTGGCTAAAAAAGGCGTGATTCCCTATAGATATCCAGAAACCAGTATCCAGTATCTCGGCCCAATGAGGCTTAGACTTCTCTTTATGGCGATGAAGCGGTAAACCCCAAAAACATTATCTTAAGAGCTATAGCACATGAAGTGTTTTCGAATGGGTTATTGTATGGTATTATAGGCACAAGTATTGCGTTACCAATGAAAGATTTGATAGAGGAAGGCTTATGAAAATATTAGTAACTGGCGGCGCTGGCTACATTGGTAGCCATACGTGTCTGGAACTTCTGCAAGCGGGGTATGAAGTTGTTGTTGTTGATAATCTCTCCAACAGCAAAGAGGAATCATTAAATAGGGTTCAAGAACTTGCAGGGAAGACACTGGAGTTTCATAAGGCCGATCTGCTCGACAAGGAGGCTTTAAAAGCTGTTTTTGATAGTGCTTCCATCGAAGCCGTGATTCATTTTGCCGGGCTTAAGGCGGTTGGTGAATCAGTAACCATTCCCCTCCATTACTATCATAATAACGTCACTGGAACATTAGTTCTTTGTGAAGTCATGGAAAGACATGGTGTTAAAAATATTGTTTTCAGTTCATCCGCCACGGTTTATGGGGATCCACACACTGTTCCAATCACAGAAGATTTTCCGCTCTCCCCAACAAATCCATATGGCCGCACGAAATGGATGATTGAAGAGATCCTGCGGGATCTTCACCGTACAGATGAAGTATGGAATATCGCCCTGTTGCGGTATTTCAATCCGGTGGGGGCGCATCCCAGCGGGCGCATCGGAGAGGACCCGAATGGTATCCCAAACAATCTCCTCCCTTACATTGCCCAGGTGGCAGTGGGAAAACTCTCTGAACTTCCCGTATTCGGAAATGATTATCCTACCCCTGACGGCACAGGTGTTCGAGACTATATCCACGTTGTGGATCTGTCTGTTGGCCATTTAGCAGCGCTGTTGAAACTTACGTCAAATCCCGGCGTTGTTACATATAACCTGGGCACCGGCCGAGGATACAGTGTTCTGGAGATGGTGTCAGCGTTCGAGAAGACTTCGGGGAAAAAGATAGCTTATAATATTGAGGGTCGGCGTGCGGGCGATATCGCATCATGCTATGCTGATCCATCCACGGCAAAAAAGGAACTGGATTGGTCAGCCGATAGAGGGATTGATGAGATGTGCGCTGATTCGTGGCATTGGCAATCCAGCAATCCGAATGGCTACGAATGAAAAAACTTGCGAAAAGACTCACAGTGATATTTACTGCTGGATGTTTAGGCGGTCTGGCAAATAGTCTTGCTGTCTGGCTATTTGGCGCCTATGGAGTCACAAAAACTCTGGGAGTGCGCATTGCGCCAGATCTGTCACCCGTATGGCTTTACCCCCGCCTTGTATGGGGAGGGATCTGGGGATTGCTTTTCCTCCTGCCAGTTTTCCGCAGCAGCGCCCTAAAGCGGGGCCTTTTATTAAGCCTCGGGCCGACGATCATACAACTCTTTGTCGTATTTCCCTATAAAGCAGACCAGGGGATGATGGGAATGGGGCTTGGGGCGCTGACGCCACTTTTAGTATTTGTGTTTAATGCAATATGGGGGATTACGGTGGCGATCTGGTTACGGTTTGTCGGGGAATAGGAAGAAAATTGGGAATGACGAAGCCAGGCGCTACTCACATAAATACGCCTTCAAAATGGACTCCGGGGACAAGAATGCAACCTTGAACCCTTGAACGGTTACGAAACAATAGAGAGGGATTTAAATGAGAAGAAAAGAGAAGGAAATCACTGACAAGACTGCTATGGAATCGATCATTTTAAGATCATCTGTGTGCCGTTTGGCCTTGTCAGAAGAGAATCGTCCATATATTGTTCCCCTTTGTTTTGGGTATGAGGATGATACTTTGTACTTTCATTCTGCCCGGGAAGGCAGGAAATTAGATATTCTCAGGAAGAATAATAAAGTCTGTTGCGAGTTTGATATTGATAACGAAATCGTGGAGGCCGATGATGCCTGTGGATGGAGTATGAAATATCAGAGTGTTATTGGGGCCGGGAAAGGCTCGATCATTGACGATATAGAGTCAAAGCGTAAAGCCCTTAATATCATCATGCAACACTATTCAAGAAATTCCTGCCTTCC
>JAKLQB010000679.1 GCA_022013615.1 Desulfobacterales bacterium
AACCGGTCCTTGTTCATGAGGTTGTCAAGTACCTTGTTTCTATTCCTGAGGGCACTTATGTGGACGGAACCGTTGGTACCGGGGGACACAGCCAGGCCGTCGGAAAGCGCCTGTCGGGAAAAGGCCGTTTAATCTGCCTGGACATGGACCCGGATGCAGTTAGTACATCAAAGAAAAGAATGGCCTTTCTCGGTGACAACGTGCGCATTATGAAAGCAAACTATGCAGACATGGATAAGGTCCTCGCAGACCTGGAATGCAAGGCAATCGATGGTGTCTTATTAGACCTTGGGATGTCCTCTTACCAGCTTGAAAAATCAGGCAGGGGTTTCAGTTTTAGCAGGAATGAGCCTCTTGATATGAGGATGGACCCTGAAAATGAACTAACGGCACTTCACCTGGTGAATAATTTGGAACCAAGGGATCTGGAACGTATATTTAAGGATTATGGTGAAGAAAGGCGGGCTAAACCAATTGCAAGAGCCATAGTCAGGGCACGCCTGAAAAGTCCCATTGAAACCTCAGCTCGCTTGGCGGCTGTGGTTAAATCGGTGTTTTCACCGTCTCCTGGTTCCTGGGCCAGGCATCCTGCTACCCGGACATTCCAGGCCCTAAGAATAGCAGTCAACAAAGAATTACAAAACCTTGAAACATTCTTAAATAAGATCCCCCTGTTAATGGCGAAGAGAGGGAGGCTGGTTGTTTTATCCTACCATTCTCTTGAAGACAGGCTTGTCAAACAGACAATGGTTAGTTGGGAAAAACCATGTACATGTCCGCCGGCATTTCCCCGTTGCGTTTGCGGAAAGGTGCCGCTTTTCAGGCGCCTTTATAAAAAAGGGCTCAAACCGAGCGGAACCGAGATCAAGAACAACCCAAGGGCACGCAGCGCTATATTGAGAGTCGCAGAAAGGATTTAGCCATGACAAGACCGGAGAGGGTTTCGAATATGGTGCAATCAAGAAACGCCAAGACAGGAGTTCGCATCAAGAATTACCGGATTAGAAAACGAAGATTGAATATGAAAAGCAAACAAGCCCTGCTGATCATATTTATGCTGTTTCTGTTTACGGGAAGCAGTATCGGTTATGTCTGGTCAAACTTTGAAAGGACCCAGATAGGGTACGATCTAAGTCAGTTAAAAAAGGAGGAGATGAGGCTCAGAGAAACAAACCGGAAGCTCCGCCTGGAATTAGCGATTTTGAAATCACCTCAGAACCTGGAGACTCTGGCAATCAAAAAACTGGGCTTGAAGCAGCCCTCTCCCGAACAAATTATTGTCTTGCCATGAAGGTAAAAGAAAAAAAGTGGATCAGGTTCCGCATTTATGTGGTTGCCGCTTTTTTTCTAATGGGATTGGGGACAATTACGGCCAGGGCCTATCAGCTCCAGGTGCTGGAAAAAGATCGGTTGGGAGACATTGCGCGTGCAGGCTACATCGGAACCACAAAACTCCCCCCGACACGCGGTACTATTTACGATCGGAAGGGGCACGAACTGGCCCTGAGCATTGAAGTTGGTTCCATCTATTGTCATCCTAATCGAATCAAAGAAAAGGTCAAAACAGCCAGGCATCTTTCTGGAATCCTCAAGGAAAAACAGGGAACAATCCTGGAGCTGTTGAAAAGTCAAAACTCCTTTGCATGGATAAAGCGTAAAATAGATCCCGCTCAAGCCGCAGAGGTTAAGGCTCTGGACTTAGACGGGGTAGGCGTGATCAACGAAACCAGGCGCTATTACCCTGGCCGAGAGATTGCAGCCCACCTGATCGGATTTGTTGGCGCTGACAACCAGGGGCTTGAAGGCCTTGAGAAGAGATACGACCGACTGTTAAGCGGGCCGCAACACAGCCTTATCCATATGAGGGATGCTTTGGGTCGACCTTTTTCTATCAGCAGGCCAATCACTTCCGGCCGTGGAATGCACGATCTAATCCTCACGATCGACAAAGACATCCAGTATAAGGCTCAACAGGTCCTTGAATCAGCGGTAAAAAAAACAAAGGCTACATCCGGTCACTGTCTGGTTTTAGACCCTGAGACAGGAGAGATTTTGGCCATTGCCGTGGTTCCGGAGTTTAATCCCAATATTTTTTCCAGATATAATCCGGAACAATGGAGAAACCGAACTATCACGGATTGTTTCGAGCCCGGGTCCACCTTGAAGGCCTTTCTTTTGGCCGCGTGTTTGGATGAATACGTAGTCACGCCTAATACCAGTTTTGACTGCGAACAGGGCGAATACAAGATCGGTAGGCATATAATCCGCGATACCCATAAACACGGCGCGCTGAGCGTATCAGATATTATTGTGCATTCAAGCAATATAGGCGCAATCAAGATTGGCCAGACGCTCGGCTATGAAACGTTTTACGAATATTTAAAAAATTTCGGGTTTGCCAGCAAGACAGGCATTGACCTGTTGGGTGAGAGGGAAGGTTTTATTCGCGCCCCCCAAAAGGCCAGACCCATCGACCAGGCCAACCTGTTTTTTGGCCAAGGTATGACCGCCACTTCGTTGCAAATAGCTGTGGCTATGGCGGCCATTGCCAACGGTGGAAAATTGATGCGCCCTTACGTGGTTAAGGCGGTTATGAATGAATCAGGTGGCGTGGCAAAGGAAACTCGCCCGAAAGTAGTGCGGAGGGTCATTTCGTATCAGACCGCCAGGAAGATCGCAGGAATTCTTGAGGGGGTTGTGGGCGAGGAAGGCACAGGAGCGAAAGCGGCCATCAGCGGCTTCAGGGTAGCAGGAAAAACAGGGACATCTCAAAAAGTTGATCCGAAAAGCAAACAATATTCCAGAACAAAATACGTTGCTACCTTTGCCGGTTTTGTACCAGTGGATCATCCCAGGCTGGTCATATTGGTGGTTATTGATGAACCAAGAGGCATTCCCTATGGTGGCGTGGTGGCGGCGCCTGTCTTCAGCGAGGTAGGGCTGTGGTCTTTAAATCACCTCCAGGTCAATCCAAAGATCAGGTTGGCGGAAAAAGGGATAGATGTCAAGGAAAAGGCCAGCAGTCGTTCAGTTTCAGCACAGGCTGACCGGGTTCCCATAGAAGTAAAGGCAGGATTTCTCCCGGACTTCAGAGGTCTCGGGATGAGAAGAGTCATCAGCGAAGCAAGATCTCTGGGGCTGAAGACACTTTTAGAAGGTACGGGGCTGGCGGTTAAGCAGAACCCAACACCGGGATCTCCACTTCAAGGGGTTCGTACGGTAAAGGTCATTTTCAAGCCGCCAGCATGAAGAGGCTAAAGGCGATCAGAAGAACGGAAACGTACAATGCAATTAAGAAAACTATTAGACGGAATTGCAGTTAGTGACTTCCGTGGTAATTCTGAAATTGAAATAAAGGGTCTGGCCTATGACTCTCGATCTGTAAAGCCAGGCTATTTGTTTGTTGCCCTCAAGGGACAGGCAGAGGATGGCCATGATTTTATAAAAAATGCTCTTCAAAATGGAGCTGTGGCATTGGTTTTAGAGCAATCCAGATGGACAGATACAAAGGCTGCCATAGTTCAGGTCTCAAACTCCAGGGAAGCATTATCCGGTCTTGCGGTAAATTTTTACAATCGACCTTTCAACGGCATGACCCTGATCGGAATTACAGGCACCAATGGCAAAACCACAAGCAGCTATGTGTTGGAATCTATCCTTTCCGCTGCCGGGGCCGTTCCTGGAGTTATCGGCACTATCAATTACCGGTTTTCGGGACAAACACTGGAAGCGCCAGTGACAACACCGGAATCCCTGGACCTTATGAGCACTTTACGGAAGATGGCGGACGGGGGCGTTACAGATGTGGTCATGGAGGTCTCTTCCCATGCGCTCCACCTGGGAAGAGTTAGGGGCTGTCCTTTTCATGTCGGAGTTTTTACAAATATTTCAAGGGACCATCTGGATTACCACAATTCAATGGAGGATTACTTTGAGGCAAAAAGCCTTCTTTTCCGGGGTCTTGGAGAAAAGGAGCCTCATCATTTGACATGGGCGGTAATTAATGCGGATGACCCTAAGGGAAAAGAGCTGATTAGGCTGACAGAGGCAAATGTAGTTACCTATGGCCTTGAAAAAGACCGTGACGTGAGAGCAGAAGGGGTTCAGTTGACCAGAAGCGGTATGACTGCCAGCCTGGTAACCACTGCGGGTAAAATAGACATACACTCCTCACTCATCGGCGGCTTTAACATTTACAATATCCTGGCGGCTTCGGCTGCTGCCCTGTGTTTAGGGATTGATCTCAATGTGGTGGCCTCAGGGATCGCACGCCTTGAAGGAGTCCCAGGTCGTTTGGAGTTGGTAAAAAACAGGCAATCATTGGCGATTGTTGTGGATTATGCACACACGCCTGACGCCTTATTAAAGGCAATAACTTCAGTGAAGCCTCTCACAAAGGGGAGACTGATCACCGTATTCGGGTGCGGCGGTGATCGTGACAAAGGAAAGCGCAGGGAAATGGGCCGTGTAGCCGGAGAGCACAGTGATCTGGCCTTTGTTACATCAGACAACCCTCGGACTGAAGATCCCGCAGCCATTGCAGCGCAGATCGAGGAAGGTGTGCAGGAATCTGGTCTAAAAAAGCTCGAGGGCGCTTCTGATGAAGACCTGGCCG
>JAKLQB010000680.1 GCA_022013615.1 Desulfobacterales bacterium
AAATCCTGTTCCTTGTGAAATTCCATACGTCAGCCACCGCTCCCAGGATGACGGGAGTAAGCCCAATTCCAAAGATCACCCCAATGGCTATGGTTGTGCCGGTAAAGATACTTCGTTCATTGAAATCCGTGAGCCTGGAAATGGCCACAAGGGCAACGGGGAAAAACGCGGGATAAATGGTCGCCTGAACAAAAAGCATAACCACAAGAAAGGGTATGGTTTGTGCCAAGGCCAGGCTCATGGTTGATAGCCCTGTAAGCAATATCACAAGGAACAGGATTTTTTTAGCCCTATACCGATCAACAAGAAAACCAGCAATTATAGCAACAAAAAAGCCCCCGATGCGGGAAAAACCAAAAATAGTATTGGCCGTTTCCAGGTGTATTCCATTTTCTTTGACGAGAAATAAGGGGATTACATTGTAGAGGCCGAGGGCACAGGATGAGGCAAAAACCCAGAGGATTGCCATGACCCAGAAATCCCCGCGACGCAACACGCTTGAAAACCGGACTCTTTTTCCCTTCTGAGGGCTGGGATCTGGAGAAAAGATGCAGAAAAAAGTACAAACAACCAGGCATGCTGCGCTTAAAATAAAAAAGATATCCCTCCAGTTGATAAAGCGCAGGGCAATGGCTGTCAGCAGTGGGATGGAGAAAACGCTGAAGGAAGCAGCCGTTTCATGGAAGGCAATGGCCTTTCCCCAGTGGTTACGTCCGAAAACTGCGGTTATTAGGGGAATGGCGCTGGGCAAATATATGCCTGCTCCGAGCCCGATAAACAGGGAGGCAACAGCAAGGGAAGTGTAAGTCGTAGAGTATCTTAGAAAAAACAGTGACGTCATCAAAATCAATAAACCCAGTGCAATGGAACGTTTGTAGCCAATGCGGGGGGATAGCACCCCTGACAGGAGCAGGGTAATTGTATAGCCTATGGATAAGAAGGAAAAGATGCTGCCAGCCACGGCATGACTGATCGCGAACTCGTCTTCGATAATGGGTAGAAGAGGAGAAATGACTGTGCGAGAGGAAAAATTTACGTACCAAAGGCTCCAGAAGAGCAGGAGAAAGAGAATTTTCATGGTCGGAATTTTAAAGGATCGCAGGGAATATGGCAACCGGTAAGATGAGTGGCAGAGAGTTTAAGAAGAAGGTCCTGGAACTTGTTTCTTCAAATAACTTTGAGCAGGATCTGGGTACCCTGAGTAAATTGCCTGCTCGAAAGGTGATTAACCCTCTATTTTCTTTTCTTCTCAGTACCGATTCGAAAATAAAATGGGCCACGGTAACTGCCTTTGGGGCGGTTGTGTCAAATCTTGCAGATCAAGACATGGAGTCGGCCCGTGTGATTATGCGGAGGCTGATATGGCAGTTAAATGATGAGTCGGGTGGAATTGGCTGGGGGTGTCCTGAGGCAATGGGAGAGATTGTAGCCTGCCATGGAGGGCTTGCCCGGGAGTATGCCCGGGTGCTGATATCCTACATTAGAGAGGATGGTAACTTCCTCGAACACGAACCCTTGCAGGAAGGCTCACTTTGGGGTATCGGCCGGGTGGCACAGGTAAGACCGAAGTTGGTTCTTGATGCTGTTCCACATCTGCTGCGCTTCTTGGAAGTCCGGAATGCCACGCTCAGGGGGCTGGCTGCATGGGCCCTTGGGCTGCTGGGTGCAAGAGAGGCCCGTTACCAGATGGAACGTCTTGCAAACGATGGTGATAGAATTGCAATTTACAGGGACCGCAAGATTAAGATCTACCAGGTGAAGGGCTTAGCAAAAGAGGCCTTGGAAAAAATAGGGCGGTAGTTCCTCCTTATATTTTTTCTTTACACAGGGGTGTATAAAGCTTTAAATCAAGATAATCAAAAATTGAATTTCGAAGAACTATTAAGGAGGAAAATAAAAAAATGAAACCGGTCGAAATTTCAAAGGACATTTACTGGCTGGGCGTAATTGATTGGCACATCAGGGATTTTCACGGGTATTCCACTTATCAGGGAAGCACCTATAACTCATTCCTGATTATGGGTGCAAAGATTACGCTTATTGATACAGTGAAAAAAGAATTTGCAGATGAACTGATTGCGAGCATCAGTCAGATAGTGGATCCAAAAAAGATTGATTATGTGATCAGC
>JAKLQB010000681.1 GCA_022013615.1 Desulfobacterales bacterium
AATCACCGACCAGGAGGCGGAAATTGAGGCATTAAAAGAACTGATCCAAAAAACAGGAGTCAATTTTATTCACCTGAAAAACCTGAATATTGATCCGCAGCTTTACCTGAAAGAAATGCCCGCGCCAAAGTCAAAGGGCATTGGGATGAAGCAAATGGTGAAAATTCTAAAAGAGGAGTTCCCGGATGTTGAACTCGGCTATTTTAACCAGCCGGTGCAGCATTAACCTGAGTCCTCAACATGATTAAGCTGTTTCACGTGCGACGGCACGATAACCTATATCCGTTCGATAGTAGACATCATCCCATGTAATTTGCTTTACCAATTCATAGGCCCTGGACTGAGCCTCGGTAACCGAGATCCCTAAGGCCGTGGCGCACAGGACCCGTCCGCCGCTGGTCACAACCTTTCCATCCTGAATGTTTGTGGCAGCATGGAAGACCTTGATGCCCTCCTGCTCCTTTTCAGGAAGCCCGGAGATTAAATCACCCTTTCGGTAGCTTTCGGGATAGCCGCCGGCCGCCATAACCACCCCGAGCGAGGCACGATCATCCCATTCCGCCTTGATGAGATCCAAACGCTGGTCCAAAGCCGCAATGCACAGTTCAATCAGATCAGATTTGAGTCGCAACAAAATAGGCTGGGTTTCGGGATCTCCAAGCCGGCAATTGTACTCCAGCACACTGGCCGTGCCATTGGGCGAAACCATTAAGCCCGCATACAAAAACCCCGTGTATGGATTCCCCTCCATTGCCATGCCTGTAACGGTCGGCTCAATAACCTCTTTTATAATGCGATCGTAGATCTCCGGTGTCACCACCGGGGCTGGCGAATAGGCCCCCATACCTCCAGTGTTGGGGCCAGTGTCCTCATTATCGCGAGCCTTGTGGTCTTGGGAAGTAGCCATTGGTAAGATGTGCTGGCCATCCACCATCACAATAAAGCTGGCCTCTTCACCTTCTAAGCATTCTTCAACTACAACTCGATGTCCTGCTTCACCAAACGTATCCCGTAAAAGCATACCTTCAACGGCAGCAAATGCTTCTGCTTCAGACCGGGCAATGATTACCCCCTTGCCTGCGGCAAGCCCGTCTGCCTTAATAACAATTGGGGCGCCTTGCTCGCGGATATAATCCTTTGCAGGCTCTAAATCTGAAAATACCTTGTACGAGGCTGTAGGAATATTGTGCCTTGCCAGAAAGTCCTTGCAAAATGCCTTGGAACCCTCTAATTGCGACGCCCCTTTTGTAGGGGCAAAACACCTTAGCCCCGCCTCGGTGAAAGCATCCGTAATACCTTCAACCAACGGAGCTTCCGGGCCGACAATGGTAAGTTCTATATTTGTTTGCTTTGCAAAGCTGGCTAAAGCCACAATGTCAGTTGCCTCAATGGCTATATTTTCCACATTACTTTCACTGGCCGTACCAGCGTTCCCCGGGGCCACAAACACTTTGTCAACCTGGCCTGACTGCGCTGCCTTCCAGGCAAGGGCATGTTCGCGTCCGCCGCCACCAATAATCAATACTTGCATCATTAAACCATCCTTCCTGGCAATCCTAGGAGGCTGTCCGAGAATGGCTATTTTCCCTCCCGCTAATAGCGGGACGACAGGCTCAAATTATAATCCTCGAAATACTTCAATGTATTCCTGTGGTTATAATTTTCGCCTTCCTTGATCTTGGAAAAAATATCTCATTCTCAGACAGCCTCCTAATTATTAATGCCTGACCGGCATTATACGAGGTGTTTTCATTTTGTTATAGTCTGAAAGGTTCTCGAACAATACATTTGAAACTCTTTTTTTATATTCTTGTGCTCAGTAACACAACCCATTTTTTCCTAACCAGATTTATAAAACACAAAATTATTAGGTTGATCCCTCTTTCAAGAAAGGGTAATAAAAATATTATACAAAATTAGTACGTTAGGAATTATTTTTGTGCATTTTGTGGCAAAAAATTGTATTGGGCTATTTTCACTATCTTCAAATGATTGAATATTGAATATTTAAGGAATTCTTTCCATTATAAAGGAACTATCATAAAAATGACGGAGACACAAATATTCAATTGTCAATAGTCAATAGTCAATTCCGGCTTGTCCGGGTTAGGTATTAAACATGTATGACTACATAATCGTTGGATCGGGTTTTGGTGGGTCCGTATCTGCATTGCGTTTGGCTGAAAAAGGATATCAGGTTTTGGTTCTGGAAAAGGGCAAACGTTATCGTTCTGAAGATTTTCCACGTACTAATTGGAATCTTAGAAAAAATTTATGGGTTCCCCACTTCGGGCTTTACGGAATATGGGTTCTCTCGCTGCTTAAACATGTTTTTATACTCCACGGCACGGGTGTCGGCGGGGGAAGTCTCAATTATTGCAACCAGTTACTTGTGCCGCCCGATGAGGTTTTTAAAAAGCCGGAATGGGGCCCGGGCGATTGGAAAGCAAAGCTGGCGCCGTTTTATGATATTGCAAAACGCATGTTAGGAGCGAATCCCAGCCCTTCTGTGGGAAAGGCAGATAAAATACTGGCGGAAATCGGCATGGAAATCCGCGGTGAGGATACGTTCCATATCAACGATGTGGGCGTTTTTTTCGGTGAACCGGATAAAACCGTGCCTGACCCATATTTCGATGGAGACGGCCCAGACAGGACAGGGTGCACCTTTTGCGGGGCCTGTATGATTGGCTGTCCCGTTGGCAGCAAAAATACACTGGATAAGAACTACCTTTACCTTGCAGAACATAAATACGGTGTTAAGATTCTGCCTGAAACCGAAGTCACTGGCGTCAAGCCCACAGATGACGGCTATGAGGTTTTCACCAGAAAATCGACCGGCTTTCGTCACTCCAAGAGAACTTTTCAGGCTCGCGGCGTTGTGTTCAGCGGCGGGGTAATGGGATCGGTAAAATTACTCCTGGATTGCAAAACCAAAGGGCTGTTACCCAATATATCCAGACACTTAGGTAACTACATTCGTACAAACTCTGAGGCGCTGCTTGGTGTCACATCCAATGACAGGCACGCCGATTATTCCGATCAAATTTCCATTACATCAGGCATTTATCCGGACGAAAACACTCACGTTGAGGTCGTACGTTTTAACAGAGGTTCCGACCTAATGAGCTCCCTGACAACGCCACTTACAGATGGTGGTGGACGTATTCCGCGTGCAGTACGTTTTTTAGGCACTGTTTTACGACATCCGCTCGCCTTTATAAAATCGTTATGGCCTTTCGGTTGGGCTGCACGTACACCGATTCTCCTGGTCATGCAGACACTGGAAAATCATATAAAATTCGACTACAAGCGGCGGTGGTGGCGTTTCGGCAGGCGGAGCATAAATTCCAGCCTTGTACCCGGAGTCAAAAAATCCCCTTCCTATATTCCCATAGCCAACGAAATTGCAAGGCGCATGGGAGAAAAAATAGGCGGTCAACCCCTGAGTTCATGGCCAGAGGTCCTTTTCGATGTCCCAACTACTGCACATATTCTGGGCGGAGCCGTGATGGGCGCAAGCCCGGAAAAAGGAGTGGCGAATTTTAGCGGGGAAATCCACGGTTATCCCAATCTCTACGTTGTAGACGGCTCCAATGTGCCTGTTAACCTGGGTGTAAATCCCTCCCTTACCATCACTGCAGTGGCTGAGTACATCATGTCACGGATCCCCAATAAAGCCGAAATAGATGATAAGCCAAACGGGAATGCGCAATAAAAAACCCCTGAATTTGTTAGCAAAATTCAAGGGTCATTTATTGTAACCCGAAGGAATGGCGTCACCGGAAAAATACTGTTGGTCTGCAAGTATCAGTGAGTTTTGGCCCGTAGACTCTTGCCCGCAAGCGGGTTGTAAAGCTTAGTAATTGCAAATTTCATAACATCCACGCTTTTTGTCTCAAGAATAATATTCATCAAAGTAGCTTGAGGATCATCAGGGAGCACACATTCATTTGATTCACTAAATTCCAGCCCAGGAAAACCCTTTTGCAGCTTTTTCTGGTCCTTTTTAGTCATGGCAACCTGGACAGCCTTTTTACCCTCAATTTCCCGTATTTGATCGCCTAATCCTGCCTCTTTAATTTTTTTCTGTTTTTCCTCATCCAAGAAGATATTGACACAGTAATCAGCCATTGAAGTTCCTCCTGTTGGTTAAATTTATGCTGGTGTCAAAAACTTACCGCCTCATTTTTTGATACTTTATAGTATGTGAATTTATTTCTTGTCAAGATATTTACCTCAATGTTTGAGGGTTTCTTGGTTTTCGGTTCATGAATCAGTTGTTTTAAGTGCTTTACTGAATTGCAAATTGCTGTTTTTTCAAGTACTACTTAACCCTGTCGCCAGGCAGCAGTTCCCCTTCAATCGTTGCGATACCAAGGCGATTTTTGCCAACGCCGGCAAGGGCCATGCCCTCGGAGAGCCCAAACTTCATCTGACGAGGTTTCAGGTTCGCGACGATAATGACCTTTTTACCTATGAGTTTCTCTGGTTCGGGGTAAGCAGAGCGGATGCCGGCGAATACCTGCCGCAAGCGGCCCTCGCCAAGGTCGACCATGAGTCTGATCAGCTTGTCTGCGCCTTCGATGAGCCCAGCCTCCCGGACAATGGCCACCCGCAGGTCGAGCTTTGAGAAATCCTCTATGGTGATCTCCTGGCCAACAGGCTTATGGTCATCATGCTTTTCAGATAGGGGGGCGGGTTCTTTGGCCGCTTTGGGTATTCCGGTCTTCTTCTGCGCCTTCTCGATTTTGGCCCATGTATCACGCAGAGTTACCGTTCGATTAAATACTAATTTGTCAGCAGAAGAATCAATGGAATCAACGCAAAAATAGCCCTGTCTCAGGAACTGGTAGCGACTACCGGGTTCTGCGCCTGCAAGGCTTGGTTCAACCCTGCAGGAGGTTAAACCCTCCAATGAGTTTGAATTCAAAAGGGTTTTGAAATCAGAGACATCCTTTTCATCGCCTGGATTTGGTTTTACAAAGAGATGATCGTACAGGCGTACTTCAGCCTTGAGCGATTGGTCGGCTGAAACCCAGTGCAGCGTTCCCTTGACATTGCGCCCGTCTTTAGACCATCCCCCCCGGGTCTCTGGATCATATGTGCAGTGGAGTTCAACCACCTCCCCGGTTTTTTCATCCTTAACCACCCTCTCACATTTGATATAATACGCGTGTTTTAGCCGTACTTCACTACCGGGTGCCAGGCGGAAGAATTTTTTCGGTGGATCCTCACGAAAATCCTCCTGTTCAATGTATAGCACACGTGAAAAGGGGAGCTTGCGTGACCCCATACCGGGATCTTCCGGATTATTCTCGGCATCTAAGTATTCCACCCTGTCTTCCGGGTAGTTGTCTATGACCACACGAAGCGGACGCAACACAGCCATCACACGCGAAGCACGTTTATTCAAATCTTCACGGATGCTGTACTCGAGCAGCGCCATATCGACAATACTGCCTCTCTTGGCCACCCCGATACGCTCACAAAAATTCCTGATTGATTCCGGCGTGTACCCTCGCCTCCGCAGACCAGATATGGTTGGCATCCTGGGATCATTCCAGCCGGTAACACACCCTTGTTCAACCAATTCCATAAGCCTGCGTTTACTCATTATGGTGTAGGTGAGATTGAGCCGAGCGAACTCGATCTGCTGTGGATGAAATATCTTCAGTTCATCAAGAAACCAGTCATACAACGGGCGATGATCTTCAAATTCTAACGTACAAATGGAATGGGTGATCCCTTCAATGGAGTCCGACTGGCCATGGGTAAAGTCATACATGGGATAAATGCACCACTTGTCGCCCGTTCTGTGATGGGATGCATGCAAAACACGGTACATGACAGGGTCCCGCATATTCAAATTTGGAGATGCCATATCGACCTTCGCTCTAAGCACGCGGGAGCCGTTCTCGAATTCCCCTGCCCGCATTCGCTCGAACAGGTCCAGGTTCTCTTCCACCGATCGTGTGCGATACGGGCTGTCCTTGCCTGGTTGAGTCAAGGTGCCACGATATTCACGAATCTCATCTGCAGTCAAGTCGTCAACATATGCCTTACCAATTTTGATTAACTGTACAGCATAGTCATAGAGTTGATCGAAATAGTCAGAAGCGTAGTAGAGCCGGTCACCCCAATCGAACCCGAGCCATCGAACGTCCTCTTTGATGGATTCAACAAACTCTTTCTCTTCTTTGGTTGGATTTGTGTCATCAAATCGCACATTGCAAAGGCCGCCAAACTCAGCCGCGATACCAAAATTGAGGCAGATGGATTTGGCGTGTCCGATATGCAGATAGCCGTTGGGTTCCGGCGGAAAACGTGTATGAACTCGCCCATCGTTTTTGTTTGCCTTCAAGTCTTCAGTAATAATAGATCGGATAAAATCCAAAGAGGAAGTAGAATCAGGGTTATTCATTTAGACGGCTCCCTTCTCGTTTTCTTTAAGATATTACCTGCTTTCACTGTTTTCATGGCCCTTTTCCATAATCTTCGGGGGTATTGGCAACTGATTGGAATCATTATGCTATGACTACAAAAGGTTGATATTTATAAACTCAGGGTTCAATCTTTTCAACATTCTGACCATGTTATTTAACTGCACCTCAACGGTCCCCTCATAGACTTCGGCAATACGGTTATCGCGGTACCTCCGCTCCACTTCCTGGTCCAGAAAATACCCATACCCCCCAAATACGGTCATTGCCTCGTCAATGATCCATTTGGCAGTCTCTGGGACATGATGTTTGACCATGGACGTGAAAAGGGGGATGACATTGGCCATTTTGCGGGATTCATGGTCGCAAAGCCAGGCCGCGTAATATGTAAGCCATTTAAGTGATTGAATCTGGGTCCACATCCTTGCCAGCTTGTGGCCTATGGCTTGAAAATTGATGATTGGTTGCTGAAACTGGATGCGACCCTTGGCATGGTCCAAAGCCCTTAAGAACGCCCCTTCAGCATTGCCCAGTGCCTGAGCGCCTATCTCAATACGGCTTTCATCCAAAAAATCTAAAATGTTCATCAGTCCCCGGCCCTTTTCTCCGAGGAGATTCTCGCGGGGCACCTCGAGATACTTGAATACCAGTTCTCCGCTTGATGTCATTCTCAGGCCCATCTTGTTGGGAATTTCATTGATTTCCAGTTCCCCTCCCAGCCAGGTGGAAGGGTTACGTTCCACCAAAAGGGTGCTCATGCCTTGCCCCCGCTTGGCCTCTTTATCGTCCTGGCAAAGGACTATGAAGAAATCGGCATATCGGGCATTTGTCGTGAAAATCTTGGTGCCATTAATAATAAAGCGGTCCCCCATATCTTCCACGGTAGTGTCCATACGGGTGAGATCGCTTCCATGATCGGATTCAGTAAAAGATACCGCCGAAATGTATTCCCCGCGAACTAAGGGCTTCAGGTACTTTACGTGCTGTTCAGGCGTGCCGAAGAACTTCACAATCTTTGCAGGCAGGTATGCCAGATGAATGGCCATACCAATACCGGAGTCGGCCTTGCAAAACTCCTCTATCACCAGGACGTTTTCTGTGACACCAAGGCCTCCTCCTTCTATCCCTTCGGGATAATCAAGGCCGATAAATCCCAATTCTCCCGCTTTCTTATAAAGATCCTGCGGGAATTCATGGTTCAGGTCGAGTTCCATGGCTCTTTCCGGGGTAAATTCACCCTCGGCAAATTCCCTGGCCGCCCGCTTGATATCCCTTTGTTCCTTGCTCAATGAAAAATCCATGAGACTCGCTCCACATCATTTTAAAGTAGTTTTGCCCTGCCTTATCAGTTCTCTCCCAATAATCATTCTCTGGATCTGATTTGTTCCCTCAAAAATCTGCGTGAGTTTTGCATCCCTGAACATCCTTTCCAAGGGGTAATCCCTGATATAGCCATACCCCCCAAGGACCTGAACCATGTCCGTCGTAATCTTCATGGCCGCATCGCTGCAGAAGCACTTTGCCATGGAGGCCAGCTTGGTGTTTGGATTCCCCCCATCGTGAGCGATGGCTGCCCTCAGCATCAAACCTCGCCCCGCCTCTATCATGGTACTGGCATCCGCTAACATAAACTGGATGGCCTGGTGTTTAACGAGGGGTTTACCAAATGTAATGCGGTCCATGGCGTAATCAAGGGCATAGCTTACAGCGCCTGCGGAAATACCCAAAGCGAGGGCCGCCACAGCCGGGCGAGACATATCAAAATCCATCATGGCAATGGTAAACCCATCTCCTGGCTTCCCCAGGAGATTCTCTTGAGGTACCTGTACATCTTCCAGGATCACCTCTGCGGTGTTGCTGCCGCGAAATCCGCACTTTTCTTCGATCTTGCCTATGCTAACGCCTTCCTGTTGCCTTTCTACAATGAAGAAGGAAAGTTCTTTTTCTCCGGTTTTTGCGAGTACAGAATAGATGCCGGCAATAGCCCCGTTGGTCGCAAAAGTCTTTCTTCCATTGAGGATATAGTGGCCATGTGAACGCTTGGCAGTACTTAAAATGGCCTGCACATCTGAGCCTGCTCCAGGTTCAGTAACGAGGTAGGCGATCAGTTCTCGACCCTGGGAAATCCTTGGTAAATATTTTTTTTTCTGTTTTTGATTCCCCGCTGAAAGCAAAGGAAAACTGCCCACCGCCTGAATAAGCAGCATAAGTGCGGAGGATGCGCAGGCCTTGGCGATTTCCTCAATGCAAAGGCAGAGTGTATGGCAGGGTGTTTGGGGCCAACCATCGTACTCCTCTGGAAGCGTAATCTGAAAAAGCCCAAGGTCCCAAAATAAAGATGCAATATCCCAGTTGAACGTGCCTTTTCGATCGGTTTCAGCCGCAACCGGGGCAATTTTTTCTTTGACAGCCCGTTTCAGGTTGTCCAGTAGGATTATTTGTTCCTCAGAGGGCTCAATCATTTTCACCTCCAAATTCCTCAACCTTAGCAGGCTTTTGATTGGCAAGCCAGAGATCCAGTTTTGCTTGCATCTATGCAAGGCTCCTATAAAAAATGAAAAGCGGTTAATGAGACAGAGCCTTCAACCGCCTTTTACTTAATACAGTAAGTTATTGAAATGTTTTAAGACGCCCCCCTCATTCATAGTCAAGGAGGCGCTGGAGCCTGGTGAATGTCTGCAAAAATGGATGCTGTTTTCGACCTGCAAGCCCTCAGTTCAAGTGTTTTCAAATAGATGGCTTGCCTGCTTCTCAAATACGGTAAGGACATTGTTTTCGGTTCCGAAAGAGTTGGGAACGGTCTGGTTGTTCCCAGAATCCAGTCGCCACTGCCCATCCACTAAAATTCTGTACTCGTATTTCCCGGGAGGAATCATCATACTTACTCTCCATATCCCGTTCTCATCCTTTTCCATCGGATGACTACCAGCATCCCAGTTATTAAAATCTCCCATTAATATGACCTCTTTCACCGAGGGTGCTTTTAACCTGAAAGTCACCCGTTGGTTCCTGGTCACCTCTTGTAGAGCTGTTTCGGCCATGGGTTCATCCCTCCTATCCCTTACCCTTAGTTCCTACTTCCCCTTTTCCTGCCATGGATATAATATCCGGGAGTGAAAAGATGCCTCCAGCGAATCAACCAATACCCGGACAATTCTGGCCAGGTAGCGAGTGGAGAGGTTGCATTCGTCGAATTGACCGTCAGCAACCCGCTTCACTATCAGGAGGCGAATCATTTTCTCTATCTTCTCTCGTGTGGGTCCCTCAATGGACCGGTAAGTGGCCTCAACCGCATCAACGATCATCAATACTGCGGCCTCGACGCTTTGAGGCTTTGGCCCCGGATATCGAAAATCTTCCTTGCGAACCTCGTCCCCCTGACTTGTCTTGATTGCCTTGTTGTGGAAATATTCCACAAGCTGGGTCCCGTGATGTTGAAGAATAAGCCCCACAAGAATCTCGGGCAATTTCATCTCTAACGCGATTTTTGCTCCATGGGTGACATGATTAATGATGAGTTTGGCGCTCTCTTGAGGATCTAAGTCGTCATGAGGATTCTTCCAGCCGGATTGATTCTCCGAAAAAATCTCGGGATCCGCCATTTTTCCGATGTCATGATAATAGGCGCCTATCCTCAGCAGGAGGGTGTTCGCCCCGATGGCCTGGCCCACTGTATGAGCGAGATATGCGACTGTCATGGTGTGTTGGTAAGTCGCCGGGGTCTTGGTGAGGAGGTCTTTCATGAGGGGATGTTGAAGATCTGCGTACCTGTTCAGCTTAAAGTTTGAAGCAGTATGCCAACTCAGTTCCAGTAATGGCAGGAGGAGGAGGGCCAGAGGGCCTGCCGCAAAGCCTCCAATGAAGCCCCACCCCATGTACCCTAACAAATTTTCGTTGATAATCTCCCCAGGTGAAGAGATCCTGACCTCTTGCCATTTCAAAAAAAAGCCGGCCACGCTTCCCCAATCTATGAAGAAAGCCATGAGAATGACCGCGTTGATGATGCCCACCTTTAGTGAAGGGAGGAGGATGTGAACACGTTTTCGTATATTGAAAGAAACCAATACAGCCGTTACACCGCCGAAAGCAAAGAAAAGCAAGATCTCTAAGGTACGGCCCGAAAGCAAGGCCACCAGCGCCGCTCCCACTACTGTGGTCCAGGTGGCAGATACCCTTTCATCGAATAAAAGAATGATAAGCAAAGGGAGAAATGCGAAAGGGATTGAGAAAATGGAAAAAGCCGTGAACAAGAGGCACGCCTTTGAAAGAAAAATAGTTATCACCAGCAGGAAAAGCAGTAGCTGAGAAGGAGGTCTCTTCCGCCACCCGGCCCATAGTATCTCAGAGAGAAATACGTTATAAAGCACTACTATGAACAATATGACAATCAGTATCCAGGGGGCTTTCCCGAAGAGATCTTTTTTCTCTTCCTCCTGATATGCAGTCAGTAAAAGCACATCTTCTTCGCTCAGGATTTTGCGAAAATGCACGAGGACATCGCCTGGCTCGTAAGAAATGATCTTAGAGGGATACCGCCGAATGATCTCTTCGATCCTCCTGTTATTCTCACCCTGGTCGTACTTCAGGTTCGGCAGAAGGGTAGCCATTGATATCTGAAGAAGCGGATCTAAAATTCTTTTGTCCACCTGCCAGAACAGTTGCCTGCCTTTCTCCTGCAAATTGAGGCGGGCCTTTTCAAGGGTAATTATTTCTCCCACCGGATAGGTCACGATACCCGAGGGCTCAGGGTAGAGGACCTCTATAGTCTTCTTGCCTATGAAAGGTTTTGGGTCTTCTACAATTTTACTCTTTAGAATCGATTCCTCGATGGTAAGGATGCCAGCTACGAGGCTCTTGAGGTCCTGGTACTTGATAAGTCTGGCTGCCAGGTTCCGGGGAAGTTCCAGCCCGTATTCTGTGCGCAGATACTCCGAAAGCCCCTGCCCTCCGGTCAGCTTTTGATCGCGAAGAGTGGAGACCTTTTCAATCAGGGCATTCATTTCTGCCTTTGCTTTTTCATCCCCACCGGGGATATCGGTATAGAGGGGGACATACTGTGAAAGGGCTATTTCCCGCTTGCCACCGAGGGCTTTCTCTTGGTCGAAGTTGAAGTATCGTTGGGATCGTACTGTGAATGGAATAATTTCCTGTGGTTGGGGCGGCAGAACAAAAAGGTAGATTTCCTCAATGTAACAGGCAAAAAAGGTTATAAGAACAAGAATGATGTTAAGAAGCAGTTTCATTTTTTGTACCAAATAGCACCATCAAGCCCTAAAAGCATAGAAGCTTTGCCGGTAAAACTCATAGGCAAACCTTGATTCAATATCTGGTGTTGTCTTATTGTGATTTATTGCACATCGGGTTTGCGTATGTCAAGGGTATGTAAACGACCCCATTTATGTCCCGGGGTGTTGGGTATAAACACCTTGACAAGGCTTGCAACAAATTAGAAATTGTCACTGTGCGGAGCAAAAGCTCAGGTCTCGCAAAACCCTTTTATTCTTTCCGCCGCGGCGGGACAGAAACTCCGAGGCGTTGTATTATGACAGATAAAAACCCTATTATCGAGGCCATTGGCAAAGATTCCTTTGAATGGCTTTTGAGGGAATTTAGCAGAGAAACAACACTGAAAGATGTCCCCGATGAAGTCCTTGATAGGATCGGTTCGGTGGACATCGCTATCAGGAACTATGCAAGTAATCGAGATGCCATTACTTCCATCGCTGTAATCACATTTGCATACAAATTGGCAAATAATACCCAGAAGGCCCAGTTTGGCGCAAAGGATATCCTTTTGCTCAAGGTTCTGGCCAAAAATGAAAAATTAAGGAGAGAGGGTAAGGGTCACTCTCACAATAGAATATGGGATGCGCCTCTTTTTGAACTTATCACCGGGGAGGTGGGCGGGCGGATCAGAGGCATGCGGATCATGAACAGCCCGATATGAGGCTGTGGCCAGAATTGGCTGCATTACAAATCGTAATCATTTTTGACAAATATCGGCGATTTTGATAATAGTGGCAGAAAAGTGAATGGGTCGCTAAATCAGCAAGGGAGACAGGGGTACTTTAATAGAAGATAAGGACGTTCAGATGGCCGAATTCGTTTTATTGAGTGAGAAGAACAGGGAAAGATATTTAAGGGTCATCTCGCCAGCGGGAAAGCTTATGGCTCGCCTGGGGGTTCATCCCAACATCTTGTCCCTGGCCGGGTTAGTGTTGAGTGCATTCGCCGGGCTGATATACAGTACCGGATCATTTTTCTGGGGGGCATGGGTGCTGGTCCTGGCTGGAACGTGTGATGCCCTGGACGGACAGCTTGCAAGGCAAGCGGAAAAGGATTCATCGTTTGGTGCCTTTTTTGACAGCACCCTGGACAGGTTCAGTGAGGTGTTTATTTTTCTGGGGCTTGCCTGGCATTTTTCAGGGGGGGCGGTTTTTTGGAGCTTTAAAGCAGGGAACCCTGCTGATTTTCAAAGCCCCCTGGCCGTTTTATTAATCATCCTGGCCATTGCCGGATCATTCATGGTGAGCTACACAAGGGCTCGAGCCGAAGGATTGGGGGTTAGTTGCGAAGTAGGTTTGATGAAGAGACCGGAAAGGATTACCCTCCTGATCATCGGATCACTGGTTGCTTCTATTCCTGTAATTGGCCCATTCATAATGAAGCTGACCCTGCTATTGCTTGCCGTCTTAAGCAATTTTACGGCCCTTCATAGGATGATTTACGTAAAGAAAGAACTTTATAGAAAGACGCGTGCGCAATGAAAGATCAGATCTTATGCCCCCACTGCGGCCAGGTGGCCGAGAAATACCGGAATCCCTTTCCAACGGTTGATATTATTATAGAAATGGCCTCCGGATCGTATGGGGTTATGGGGCAGAAAAAAGCCGGGAACATCGTACTTATTGAGAGAAAAAACCCTCCTTTGGGATGGGCCCTGCCAGGAGGTTTTGTGGATTACGGAGAGAGCCTCGAAGTTGCGGCTATAAGGGAGGCGGAGGAAGAGACTTGCTTGAAAGTAAGACTTCTGTATCAACTGGGCGCCTATTCAGCTCCCACAAGAGATCCGAGGTTTCACACGATTTCCGTAGTTTTTGTAGCCAGCGCAACAGGAGCACCCAAGGCCGCTGACGATGCAAAAGATGTTGGCATTTTTAGCCGTGATTCCCTTCCTGAAAACCTGGCTTTTGATCATGGAGAGATCCTCCAGGACTATTTTAAGAAATGTTCCGCAAAAAATTAAGGGCCCTTCTTGTTCCTGCCCTCCTACTCTTTCTCCTCTTAGTAGCTTTAATCCTCCTTCTTAACAGCCTGATACAAAACCCATCTGTTCAGCGCTATTTGTTGGGCGAAGTGTCCAAAGTA
>JAKLQB010000682.1 GCA_022013615.1 Desulfobacterales bacterium
GACCAGGATCGGCATGCTCAAAGAGATACGTTCCGTCAAAATACCCGAGACTGTGCTCATCGCTCGGGAAGTGTGAAGGCACCCAATCCAGGATAACCCCTATCTCGTTCCGGTGTAATTGGTCGACCAAATACATGAAATCCTGGGGTGTCCCGTAACGGCTGCTGGGGGTAAAATAGCCACTGGTCTGGTAACCCCAGGAGCCGTAAAACGGATGCTCCATTACGGGGAGAAACTCCACATGGGTGAATCCCATACTCCTGACATATTCGGCCAGCCTGGGAGCGAGCTCGCGGTACGTCAAAGAACGGTTTCCCTCTTCGGGCATGCGCATCCATGAGCCCAGGTGCATCTCGTAAACAGCCATAGGCGCATCGAGCGCATTCTGTTTCTGTCGATTCTCCATCCATTCCCCGTCGCCCCACACATAATCCAGATTCCAGACGATGGATCCGGTTTTCGGAGGCACTTCACTGTAGAGCGCGAACGGGTCGGCCTTGTCCACATGGTATCCGTGGAATCTGGAGGCGATATGATATTTGTAGTTGGCCCCCTTTCCGACACCCGGGATAAAGCCCTCCCAGATCCCTGATTTTCCCCTGGGGCGCAGGGGATGACTCTCTTTGTCCCAGCCGTTAAAATCCCCCATAACATATACTTTTTGCGCATCAGGGGCCCATACGGCAAAACAAGTGCCCTCTTTACCTTCATGTTCCATTGGGTGAGCCCCGAGCTTTTCATACAGCCGAAAATGGCTCCCCTCGTTGAAGAGATAGAGATCATCGTCTGTGAGTGGACTCATATTGTATAATACTGTCTTCGCTGTGTTCACCGATCAAGGACCTCTCTCATCTGTCAGCTTTTTTACGGTTTGGTTATGGACCTTCGATCTTTCCCCTCTCAAGTGCTGGTCTTTCCATGACCGGTCGATATAGTTCCAGATACCTTTGCGCTGAGCGGTCCCAGGAAAAGTCTGCCCTCATCCCATTGGCCACAATTTTCTTCCAAAGTTTGGCATTTTGGAAGAGGCCTACAGCTTCCTGGATTGACGCGTAAAAGGCCTTGGACTCATAACGACTAAACTTGAACCCGTTACCCGTTCCCGCCTCAGCATCGAAATGGTTAATGGTGTCATCCAATCCGCCGGTGGCCCGTACGACAGGCACAGTGCCGTACTTTAGAGCATACATCTGTGTGAGCCCGCAGGGTTCGTAGCGAGACGGAATTAGAAAGATGTCAACGCCTGCCATGATTTCGTGGGCGAGGGGTTCGTTGAAGCCGATCGAAAGGCCCACCTGGCCGGGATGACGATCAGCCGCTTGCTGAATAGCCTCTTGAATCTGTTCATCCGTCGACCCCAGAACCACCAACCCCATGTCCAGTTCAAGAACATCGTCCAGGATTTGGAACAGTAGATCGAGCCCGAGGCGCTTCATAGCGATGGGAAGGCTACCGGCCACATCGGCCAGTCCCCCACTTTTGGCAAATGGCACAACCTCAGGTGACAAGAACAATACATTTAAAGCGTCTTTAACCATCTGATCTCCAATTCAATGGGCTACACTTAGCATGCAGAGTCAAGCCGTACTCACTCGTTATCAGCTTCCACAGCTTCCAAAATGCGGGTATAGATATCGGGCAGACTGTAGCAGACCCGGTTCCAAGATGGAATCAGCGTCGCCTCGTGCGGTCCCTTACTTTGCTCCCAAGCTGTCCATAGAAAACCCCGAAAGTGTCGAACCGTGGCCTCTTCCTGATAGCGGTCATAGTTGAGGTCATTTACCTCAGCATCATCGCTGTATTTTCTGATGAATTTGAGAGCATTCTGATAGTACGTATGCAGCATCATATCCACGAAGGCATCATCCAAAGGAACGCCGTGCGATCGCATATAGGTCAAATAGAACTTGGCGATGTCCACCACCATGCGATGCAGTCCCTTATTTTTATCTTCCGATGAAAGCTCCTGGTGCTTGTGTTCATAGTTGGGAATCAGATCGATTTGGGCAATTTTTCGAGAAATGAGCTGTTCGTAAACCTGGGATAAGGTGGCTACTTCCAGTCCCCAGTCGTAGGCGAAATTAATACCGCGCGCCAACTGCGCTGTGAAGCTAAATTCGCCTGCTAACGGATATTTGAAGCTTCGGTGATAACTGAAAAAGCGTCCCAGTTCAAGATGCCCTCGTGTATACATGATGTCTCTCATGGAGTCTACAAAGGGCGTTACAAAAAGTCTAGTAACTCTCCCTTTCATGGCCTTTTCAGTCGGGGAAATTCGGGCGTAGTAGCCTTTGCAGAATTGGAAATCGCTGTTGGGGTTGGCGGTGGGCTCAATGAGCCTACCCAGAAGGATGCGATCATAGGTGACGATGTCACAGTCGTGAAGCGCAATTATATTACAGTCTTCCTTGGCAAGGATATAGCCCAGTGCCATCCATACGGATTGCCCTTTTCCCTGAACACCCGTGGGGATCTCACGACTCTGGATTTCCTGGAATATTTTTTGAATTCGAGGTCCCTCTACCCAAACGATCTTTACCTCCCGATCAGAAATGCGAAGCCTCCCGAAATATTCTTTAGCCTCCTTGAACTGCCTTTCCTCCGGCGCCCCACCCAGGGCAACAACAATTCTATGCAGGTATTTCACTTTCTCGATACCGTCGAGTATCCGATCCAGTACTTGAGGATTCTGGATTTCAGAAAAGAGGGACGGAAGCAAAAGGGTGATCTTCTGATGGCGGGAGTATTCCTCCAGCTTACGTTCAAGGCTTGCTATATAGGTCTCGCGATCAAATGCCTCATGCAGGGCATGTAGCGTGGTGATGATTCCTTCCTGGTGAAAGTCGGCCATAGCATTTCCTCCTTTCCAGTATTAATTCAATCTGGAATTCATTTCTTCATAGTTAGGTCAGGGCAAATAAGCCATGACTTCAACGAATTTTACTCAACATGCTGAAGTATAGGTGTCCTGGAGTGTTGGAGTATTGAGTTCAAGAATCCCTCTTCTTTTTTCTCCTATATTCATCACTCTATTACTCCAAAACTTCAATACCCCTAAGATAGTTCATCATTTCGCCGCACCTTAGACGCTCTTTGCAGGGAGAATTACAAAGCCGCATTCCCTGCCTTGGACCTTTACCCTTTAAGGAAAGACTAAGCAGTCGCCAAAACCGTCCGATCGACCTTCACCTGATTTAGACTGTGATCTGTACTTTAGGTTTTCATTAACTTAAAGCGTCCTTACACACAGAGTTTTTATCGTAGTAGATAATTACAATTGGGTCAACCTGAAGCCTTTGTCTTTTCTGCGGATTTCTGATCCCACACTTTAACCAGGTAGTCTTTCTGGTCTTCGAATTTTTGGGCCTGGTCTTCAACAAGAGCCTCAGCTTCCTGTGAGGACATCTCCCAGCTTTGCCGAACAAAGGAGGCCACCCGGGCAAAATAGAGCGGAGTCATCAGATCAAGCAGTTTGGTTCGGTTGACCTGCCAGCCATGGAAAGTTGCTGCCAACTCATAAAGGATGCGGACCCAGGAATCAGTCGGAAGGTAAAACTGGCTTGAATCCATCTGTGCAGCTTTACTGATCTGATTGAAACAATCTTCGCAGAAAACCTCTTTCCATAGGGCTGAGAATTGCTGATAGCCTGTCTTGAAATGTTCGATCAATCCTTCCAGGTTTACATTGACGGGCTCAGGTTCTACATACCCTTCGAATCCGAAAGTGTCCAGCGGTTCGCTTCCCTGAATTTGCTTCCAATAACTCTCGTAACGCTCCATAAGGGAGAAAAGCGCTGAGAGCACCTGACGAAACATCGGTCCAAGGTGTTGGCCCGGATCTTTAGCGTCGTGGATCTTGACACCCAGATTGGACTGACAAATGCGAAAGCCCTGGGTGATTGCGTTCGTGGTCATCCAGATGTCGATTCCAAAACGGGCAACGTCCGTATCCCATACTTCTTGCTCGCTGTAGAATTTAGCCACATCTCTTGAGATTGCAAAGTCCCCTCCAATGGGTTGACGAATTCGTTTTCCGTACAGCGCACGGGTCAGGTTATACACGATGTTGTTAGTGATAGTTCCGTCATGTTTGTGCCTTACATATACAGGTGACACAAATTGATACCCTTTCTCCAAAACCGGATCCAGGAGGTGTTTTACCCAGTCGGCAGTAATGCTCCTGAGGTCTGAATCAACCATGCCGCAGGCATGAACATTTAACCGATTAGCCGCTTCGAATAGCGACCTTAGCGCAGTCCCCTTGCCCGCAGGCCCACGATATACGGAGACAATTTTTTCCTGCCAGGGTTTTATCTGAAATTCATTCGCAGCTTCCCGGGTATCGTCCGTGGAGCCCCCATCAGCGATTAGAATCACACTTCTCCGGTCTTTATAGTGTTTGGCAAGACCGTGTGTGACCATTTGGACTACATGCGCGATGGTCTTCTCGTTGTTATAGCAGGGGATGCCTATTAGGATATCTGCAGTTTCGATCTCCTCGATTCTTTTGGACGTGTATGCCCGCAGCGCTGTGTCATATTGCATTTTAGAATCTCCTCCTTACGACTCAATTTTTATGTCCGATTTCGGGGACATCCTTAAATAATCAAGTATCTACACTTCCATTAAGGATGTCCCCGTCCTACTCTATAAGAAGCATAAGACCAATATCCGCGGGACGTACGCAGCAGGGGATACCTGCGGCCCTCCCTGGCAGGTTCCCAAGGCTGCCGGTGAGGTCTAATGTAACAAGCATGCATGGCACGATTAACCCAGGATGTCACCGATTCCTTCAATAACAAGATTGGGGCGGTAGGCAAATTTCTGTAAATCTTCCCTTGCGGTGACGCCACTAAGGACAAGCACGGTTTCGATTTCAGCTTCTATACCGGCAAGGATATCCGTGTCCATTCGGTCGCCAATTATAACCGTCTCTTCTCGGCCACAGTTAAGCATTCTTAAACCGTGACGCATCATGAGTGGATTGGGTTTGCCTACAAAATAGGCTTTGCGGCCGGTAGCGAGTTCGATGGGGGCGATGAGTGAGCCGGTAGCAGGGGCGATTCCTTCTTCTATCTTGTCAGTAAGGTCAGGATTGGTACCGATCAGCTTGGCTCCTGCGCGCACGAAGTTTACGGCGCGCTCAAGCTTTTCGAATGAATAGGAACGGGTTTCACCAACCACGACATAGTCCGGGCTAACATCATTCATCGAAAACCCGGCATTGTACAGGGCGTTTGTGAGCCCGGCCTCGCCGATTACATAAGCACTGCCGCCGGGATGCTGGGTAGCCAAGAAGCTGGCCGTAGCCAGTGCACTTGTGTAGAAGTGAGATGCTTCAACTTTTATCCCGAGGCGGTCAAGTTTTTGCTGGAGCTCATGGGGCGAACGTTCGCTACTGTTGGTGAGAAACAGAAACTGCTTCTTGTTGGCCTTTAGCCAGTCTGTGAATTCCCGGACATCCGGCAGAAGACGGTTACCGTGGTAGAGCACCCCATCCATATCACAGATAAATGCGCGTTTTTCCCGCAACTTATTCAGGGTATTCATGTGTTTTCCATAGCATTATTTGCTAACGAAGGTGGAGTTAGTCGAAAAAGAGCCCCGAGTTTAAGTGATAAATGAGAATAGCCGTTTCATATCTCTTTTGCAATATGAATCGTTCGAGCTCGGGTCAGCGTCTGAACAGACCCGAAATCTTTCTCCTTGACATAAGAGCTTTACCAGTCTTAAATTCTTACTAAACAATCTTATGGTGTGCACATTTTTGTTCGCTTTGCTGAACTTACGTGCTGTCCTACTTGGAGCTTATGGAAAGGTGTATCGTTGTCAAAGAAACCTACTAAGGGGATGAGAGGATGAAAGATACTCTTGCCTTTATCATGGCCGGCGGCAGGGGTAAGAGGCTCATGCCGCTTACCAAAGATAGAACCAAGCCAGCCGTACCATTCGGCGGCATCTACCGACTAATTGACTTCACTCTAAGCAACTGTGTGAATTCGTTGATCTACAAGATCATCGTCCTGCCTCAATACAAATCCCAGTCTTTGGTCGATCACTTAGATGCTGGCTGGCGCATCTTCAGCCAGAAAATCGGTCACTTCTTAAAGGTTGTGCCACCACAGCAGCGAATCGGTCTGGATTGGTACCGGGGCACCGCCGATTCCATCCGCCAGAACCTTTATCTGATCGAACGGTACAAACCGAGCTATGTGCTGATTCTTTCAGGCGACCATATCTACAAAATGGACTACCGTCTTTTCCTTAATTACCATGAGGAAAAAGCGGCCGATATTACCATTTCTCTCTTGGA
>JAKLQB010000683.1 GCA_022013615.1 Desulfobacterales bacterium
TGAGTAAGGTTACAGTAACTTTCATTGTTAACGGTAAGGAAGTAACTTTAAAAGTGGGTATGATGAATATACAAGAGACAGCCTGGGCGGGGCCCTCCTGTTCGGATTCCCACTACCTATCGATGAATTTATCAGAGGAACGGTAAAATACGGCTATGATGATACTGACATCTCTGAAGTCCCAGAGGATGCCGCGTTGGAGATTAAGGAGATGGAGGGCCAAAATGTGACCAGCAGTATGACCTTTGCAATAACGCGGGATAGCAGGGACAGGCTCTGGGATACCAGCAAAGGATCTTATAACAGGCTGCGTTTTGAGTATGCGGGCGGGGTTTTAGGTGGAGATATTGGCTTTAACAAATATACGGCCACAACTGGTTGGTATTTTCCCCTTTTCTGGGATACCGTTTTTTTGGTCAAAGGTACATGGGGCTTCGTTGTGCAAAGAACCGGCGAAGAACTGCCCGTCTATCAGAAATTCAGCATCGGCGGGATCCAAACGGTTCGTGGGTTTGAATATGAATCCATTTCTCCAAGAGACCCTGAGACCGGTGACAGGATCGGCGGCGAAACGATGATGTACTATACCGCGGAATATAGATTCCCATTAGCCAAAGAACTGGGTGTCGTTGGAACTGTTTTCTTTGATGCGGGGAATGTATATACAGAAAATGAGAATGCTTTAACCGCCCCTGGTCTCAGAACATCGGCAGGTGGCGGCATTAGATGGTATTCCCCCGTGGGGCCAATTCGATTGGAGTATGGCTATAACCTTGATCCCCTGGGAGACGAACCAAAAGGCCAATGGGAGTTTGGAATGGGGGGAGGATTTTAGTAAGGATAAGGAGGTAAATATGAAAAAATTATTTATTTTGATAGCAGGAGTTGTTTTGATACTTAGTTTTCAGCACCAAGCATTTTGTGCAGGCAGTAGTAAATTTGGCATGGTGGACATAGAAAAGTTCCAGGAACAATCAAAATCATTCCAAAAGATAGAAGAAGCTTTGCAACAGAAATTTGCATCCCTTCAGAAAAAACTGGATGAAAAAAAGGATGAATTGATCGAAATAGAAAATGAGTTGAAAAAGCAGAGCATGATGTTGAGTCTTGATGCGAAAGAAGATAAAGCGAAGGAGTTAGAGAAAAAACGACGGCATTTTAAGTACTTAGCCGAGGATTTTACGCAGGAGATGAAACAGGCACAGTTAGAGGCCAGGCAAAGCCTTGCAAAAGAATTGGAAAAGGTGGTTGAAAAAATCGGAAAGAAAGAAGGGTATACTATGATCCTGGAAAAACGGACCATTGGTCTTGTTTATTTTGATAATGCGCTCGATATTACAGACCAGGTGATCAAGGAATACGATAAGATGAAAAAATAGGGGCAAGAAGCCATTGAAACTCTCTCTCAAAAAGATAGCCAACCTGGTTGGCGGAAATGTGATTGGCAACGATAGCTTTATAATCGAAGGCATCAACTCCCTGGATGCAGCAGCTCAGGGAGAGATTTCCTTTTTCGCTGATAGGAAATACAAAGAAAGCCTTAGAAAGACAAAAGCCTCCGCAATAATTGTCTCCGAGGAAAACCTTCTTTTCAAAGGGCCACAGGTAGTGGTTTCCAATCCCGCGTTGGCTTACGCCAAAGTGGCAAGCATTTTTGCCCCCCCAGTGCCCAGGTATCCAGGAATCAGTGAGCAGGCGGTTTTACACGATAGTACCCGCATTGGAAAAGATGTGTCCATTTACCCGTTGGTTTATGTGGGAGAAGAGGTATTGATAGGGGACGGTGTGATTATGTTCCCCGGCGTTTTCATTGGTGATCGGGTTAAGGTCGGAAACGGAACTATTATTTATCCAAATGTAACGATCCTGCATGATTGTCAAATCGGAAAAAATGTCATTATTAATGCTGGAACTGTCATAGGGAGTGATGGATTTGGATTTGTTCGGGATGGGGCGGTGTCTGTCAAGATACCTCAGATAGGCATGGTTCAGATTGATGACGATGTGGAGATAGGTGCCAATAGCTGTATTGACCGGGCTGCCTCGGGCAAGACATGGGTAAAGAGAGGCGTAAAAACAGACAATCTTGTTCATGTGGCCCACAATGTGATAATCGGAGAGGATACGATAGTAGTGGCCCAGGCTGCTATCTCGGGCTCCGTGCGTATCGACAGACAGGTGATTATTGGTGGACAGGTTGCTATTTCTGATCATGTGGAGATTGGAGACAGGGTGATGATCGGATCACAGTCAGGTGTCCCAAAGTCCATTCCATCCGGCGAAGTGGTGTCGGGCACTCCGGCCATGCCACATCGCCTTTGGCTGAAAACATCCGGCATAATCAGGCGACTCCCCCAGTTCAATGAACACCTGCGGCATCTTGAAAAACGGGTGGCAGAACTGGAAAAAAAAATCTGTGAGGAGTAATTTTGGCTATGAAACTACCTTTATATTACGAAGACATCATAAAAATACTTCCCCATCGGTACCCTTTTTTGATGGTTGACCGGATCATAGAGATGGAACCAGGGAAGAGGGTGGTGGGCATCAAGAATGTAACGGCCAACGAACCTTTTTTCAGGGGTCATTTCCCTATTAATCCGATCATGCCGGGAGTCCTTATCATTGAGGCGATGGCCCAGGTGGGTGGGGTATTGGCATGTTTATCAGTTGATGGCCCCATGGATAAAGAGAAGCAGACCCCGGTGCTCTTTATGTCCATGGACAAGGTGAAATTCCGTAAGCCCGTTGTGCCTGGAGACCAGCTTAGATTAGAAACAGAAGCCCTCAGAACAGGCAGTAGCTTCTGGAAAATGGCCGGAAAGGCCTTTGTGGAAAATACGCTTGTCGCTGAAGCGACACTTGTAGCTAAAATCGGGTAAGGGAAAAATCTGAGAGATTTATTATGGGCATCCACGAGTCTGCGGTGGTGAGTTCTAAAGCTGAAATTGGTCCTGGCGTCGAGATCGGCCCTTACAGTATCATAGGGGACAATGTGACCATAGGGCGTGATACTGTCATTGGTGCTCATGTGGTAATTGAGGGGCATACCCAAATCGGAGAACGAAACAAAATATCTCCCTTTGCATTTATAGGGGGCCCTCCCCAGGATATAGGCTACCGGGGAGAAGACACCCGTGTGAAAATCGGAAATGATAATGTAATCAGGGAGTATGTAACTATTAA
>JAKLQB010000684.1 GCA_022013615.1 Desulfobacterales bacterium
GAGGGATTAAATTCCGTCTGTTTATAAAATTAATTCGGAGTTCCTAAAGGGGATTTTCGTTTCTCATGAATGGCGAAATACCCAAATCTATCATTTTTTTGGGAGGGTTTTTTGGAAGCTCAGATCACTAAGAGTAGAATAAAAAAGAAAAGTGTAGTCCGTGAATATGCTGAAGCTGCCGTTATTGCTGTAATATTAGCTCTCTTAATACGCACCTTTGTGGTTCAGGCCTTCAAGATTCCCTCAGGCTCTATGGAGCCTACACTCCTTGTTGGTGACCATATACTTGTCAATAAATTCATTTATGGCGTCAAAATTCCCTTCATACGTAACACCATAATCCCCATCAGCAAGCCTCAACGTGGCGATGTGATCGTTTTCATTTATCCTAATGATACGAGCAAGGACTATATTAAGCGCGTGATCGGTCTTCCTGGTGACCGCATTGAGATTTTCGATCGAAAAATAAATATTAATGGTACGCTTTATGACGACAACCATGGCGTATACTCTGAGGTACGTAATGAAGCGTCTCCCAATATGGCCAAAAAACGATACCGTCCTGTAATTGTACCGGAAAACCACCTTTTCGTTATGGGGGATAACCGGGATCACAGCTCTGATAGCAGGGTTTGGGGATTTGTGCCGCTTAAATCGGTTAAGGGGAAGGCCTTTATCATTTACTGGTCATGGCCCAACTGGAAACGTTTCCTGCACATTGTAAGATAGGGTTTAGATTGACGATTGAATATAGTCAATAGTCAATCGGTTTGTTCCGCATATCAACGGCTTTCCATACGGTTTCTTTTAACTCCGTGCTGATTTCAAACTCATCCAATTCTTCCAGGAGAACAAGTCGCAAATCACTAATATCCGATCCGGGACTCGGCTGCCCTGAAGCAATCCAGCCCCAGTAATCCACAATCACATAATGGTATCGAACCCGGTTTTCCTGGTCCTGAACGATCCTGTCAAAAACACCTATTAAACCTCCAATCTCTACATTGATGGAGGCTTCCTCCCGCAATTCTCGTTTCAGAGCCTCTAAAAGGCTCTCACCTAACTCAACCGCACCACCTGGCAAGCTCCATTGACCCCTTCCCGGTGCCTGATTTCTTCGGGCAAGCAAAACCGATCCCTCCAAAAAGATGACTGCAGCTACCGCAACAATAGGACCTTCAGGATATTCTCTTTTCATTGGAAGTCCTTTAAAAAAATTTGACAAAGTTGAAAGTTGTGCTCAAAATTTACATGTTTTTGGCAAACTAAATGCAATTATCGTATTGTAAAGAATAAGAAAAAGCAATCCGGCGCGCCAACTTTTCCTGTTGACAACTTAAGATAAAACTTTTATTAATCGTAATTAAATGTGCATTAGAAACACTTTTTGACAAAACATCAATAATTTAAAGGCTTGCCAGTGAAAGCATACGTGCCCAAAAACCCCTGACGCGGTGTAACCGCAAAAGGGGTTTTTTTATGGTGAGCAATCGCACTTAGAGAGGAGGTGGTGGAAAGGACATTCAGGCTAAAACAAAGTCTAATAATGAAGCTGTGTCTTGGGCTATCAAAAATTTCTAACATAGGAGGTAATCATGGCCAACAGTAATCAGAAGTCGGGATTGGAATTCCTTAAGAGCTGGGGTGGGGGACTGACAAACTGGACCGAAAGATGGATCCCCGACGCCCTGGTCATCGTATGGATACTGAGCATTATCACCTTTATTATGGCCCTTATCTGGGGCGATGTGGGGCCTGCCAAGGCCGTGCAGGCCTGGGGAAAAGGCTTCTGGATCTTGCTGCAGTTCGGTATGCAGATGTGC
>JAKLQB010000685.1 GCA_022013615.1 Desulfobacterales bacterium
CATATTTGACGCAGCAAAGGCTGGCTTCGACTTGCAGATCTCTGGCCACACGCACGGTGGCCAATTTTTTCCATGGAATATATTGGTCGGATTGGGCCAGCCATTTGTGGCAGGTCTCGATAGGTATGAAAACACCCAAATTTATGTCAGCCGTGGCACCGGCTACTGGGGACCACCCATACGGGTGGGCTCGCCTTCAGAAATTACTCTCATCAAATTGACCTCTCAACAGACCTAACGGCGGTTTGGAAAAGACGCATCGCGATTGGGGTAGGGGTGATAGTTGACTTGACATGCAATCACAATTTTCCTACACTCACTCATCGGAAAAGCGTTTTTCATCATTTATAAGGCGTATTCGGTTTTGTGTAAGCGGTAATTAACCATTATTCAGAAGAAGGAGGTAAAGAAATGAATTTCAAGCGAATCATGAAGTGTAGTGTGTTGGGCATCTTGGCTCTCTCTTTTTTGACAACGCCAATCATGGCTACAGATCCGATTAAGATCGGTATCTTGCAGGGATTGAGTGGCCCCTATGAGATATACGGAAAGGCTGAAGTTACTGGCTTTAAAATGGGCCTGGAATTTTTTACCAACGGAACCAATAAGATCATAGGAAGGGATGTGGAGCTAATCATTGAGGACACACAGCTCAAGGCTGCAAGGGCCAAAATGCTCCTCACCAAGCTGTACAGCGATGACAAGGTGGATCTGGCCATAGGGCCAACGAGTAGTGGAGTGGCCCTGGCTATTCTTCCGGTAGCCAGTGATTTCAAGAAGATCCTTATTGTAGAGCCCGCGGTAGCCGATGCGATTACAGGGGCGCATTGGAATCGCTATATCTTTCGCACTGGCCGGAATTCAAGTCAAGATGCCATTTCCAATGCGGTGGCCGTAGCCAAGCCGGGGGTCAGCATTACCTGCATCGGACAGGACTATGCCTTTGGCAGGGATGGAATCGCCGCCTATAAGAAGGCTGCTGAAAAACTTGGCGCAAAGGTTGTTCATGAGGAGTACTGCGATCCCAAGGGGACCGATTTCACTGCCCCGATCCAGCGGATCATTGAGGCCATGAAAGACAAGCCCAAGCCAAAGTATGTCTGGGTTATCTGGGCAGGAAAGGGGGGGCCGATGCCCCAGTTGATATCGGCCGGGCTTGATAAATACGGCATTGAGATCGCCAGCGGAGGAAATGTGCTTGCTGAGCTCAAGATGATGAAACCGCTGAAGGGGATGGAGGGGTCCATTTACTATTATTACGAGAACCCTGATAATTCAGTGAATGACTGGTTAGTAAAAGAGCATTATAAACGTTTTAATGAACCACCGGATTTCTTTACCTGCGGTGGTTTTGCTGCGGCCGGCGCAGTAGTGACTGCCATCCAAAAGGCCGGAAGCACGGACACCGAGAAGCTTATCTCAGCCATGGAAGGGATGGAATTCATGACCCCCAAGGGAAAGATGAAGTTCCGGAAGGAGGACCATCAGGCCCTTCAGTCCATGTACGCATTTAAGCTCGACGTGAAGCCTGACGTTGCATGGGCCATTCCCGTGCTTGTAAAGGAGTTGTCAATGGAGGAAACGGCTCCACCCATCATGAACAAGAAATAAAGGAGCCATCGTTACCGCAGACCCACTCAGACGGTCAGTCAGAGTGGGTCTGCGTTTGAAGGAATTATTCCAACTACTATTCTGGGGCAGGTTTTAGAAGCTCCCATCTTCCAACCATGACTAAAAAACATCCATTCCCCGCCATAGAGACCAAAGATCTAACCATCCGTTTCGGGGGACACGTGGCCGTAGACCATGTGAACCTCCGGATCGATTCGTTTTTCCTGAAGTCCATTATCGGTCCGAACGGGGCAGGCAAGACTACCCTTTTTAATCTGATGACCGGCCAATACCAGCCATCAGAGGGAAGAGTTTTACTGAAGGGGAAGGACATTACTAAACTTGGGGTTGCAGCGAGGACTCGCCTGGGAATGGGCCGTTCCTTTCAGCTCACTAATATCTTTCCCCTGCTGAGTGTTTTAGAGAACGTAAGGGTTGCAATCCAGGCACGCAAGGGCCTGGGTTTGAACTTCTGGAGAAACTATCTGCATTTTTCCGAGCTTGAAGATGAAGCCTATCACATCCTCAAGAGGGTCCTTCTGGAGGAGCAGTGGGCAAAAGCGGCCATCAATCTGACTCACGGGGAGCAGAGAAAGCTGGAAATTGCCATCCTGCTCTCCCTTGACCCGGAGATTCTGTTCTTAGATGAACCCACTGCAGGCATGTCTCAGGAGGAGGTTCCGGCCATCTTGGAGATTCTACAGGGAATCAAGGATGCAAGAGATCGGACTATGCTCCTGGTGGAGCATAAGATGGGCCTGATCATGTCCCTTTCCGACACCATTGCAGTCCTGCAGGATGGAAGGCTGATCGCTGATGGCGAGCCTGAAGAGATATATAAAAGCGAGGCGGTCCAGGCCGCATACTTGGGTGGGGGCGTGAAGAGTGAGTGAACCCATTTTAAAGGTTGAAGACGTCCACGCTTTCATTGGTCAGCACCACATACTGCAGGGCGTCACTTTTGATGCAAAGGCCGATGCAGTGACGGTACTAATTGGCCGAAACGGGGCAGGAAAGAGTACTGTTATCAGGACGGTTATGGGACTCCTCCCCTCATCCAAAGGAAAAATCGTTTATAAAGGGAGCGAAATTCATAAGAAAAAGCCCTACGAAATTGCCCGTATGGGGATCGGCTTTGTCCCGGAAGACATGGGGATTTTTACCGGTCTTACGGTCGAGGAAAACATGCGTGTGGCAATGCTTCACGATGACGAGAATACGGCCCAAAGACTTGAGAGGACTTTGGACATGTTTGCCGATCTCAGGAAGTTTTGGAAGAGGGAGGCCGGAAATCTCAGCGGCGGGCAAAAACAGATGCTCTCCATTGCCAGGGCCATTGTGAATGATACCTCACTTCTCCTCATCGATGAACCCTCAAAGGGTCTGGCGCCTATCATAATTGAATCTGTTATAGGAGTAATAAACCAAATAAAGACAAACTGTGTGGTGATCCTGGTTGAGCAGAACTTCCATATGGCAAGTTCAGTGGGAGATCGTTTCCACATCCTCGACGACGGAGTTGTCATCCACAGCGGGTTGATGGAGGAGCTGGTTGTGGATGAGGATTTAAAAAGCCATTATCTCGGGATTTCCAAGGAGAGTGGTTGAGGAAGAATATTAACCAGAGGTAACCTTTAATGTCAGAGACTACATTCAGAGGATGGGGCCGTGGGATAGCCGTATTTGGGACGGTTGCCATTTTTCTCTTTCCCCTCATGGGTATGCCTGCCAAGACATATCTCACTCTGACCATCGCCGGCCTTGCCATGGGCATGCTCCTTTTCCTGGTGGCCTCTGGGGTGAGCATTATATTCGGTCTGATGGATGTCCTGAACTTTGCCCACGGGGCCCTGTTTGCCTGGGGTGCCTATGTGGGTTTCAGCACCTTCAAAGTCCTGATGAATTGGGTGGAAGCGGATTCGGTCTTTCAGAATTTCGCAGTTTTTTTTATTGCAATTATTGCCGCCATAGTGGTGGTGGGCCTTATCGGGATATTACTTGAAACAATAATCGTACGTCGGGTGTACGGCAGTCATCTTTTTCAGATCCTTATCACCTTTGGTGCGACTATTGTACTGGTCGAGCTTATTCGTGTTTTTTGGGGGCCTAACGACGAGGTAATGACCGTGCCACTGACATTCCGCGGTAACTGGGATGTCATGGATGTCATAGTTGACAGATATCGGATAATTTGCATCGTAATTGGTCTCACGTTGTATGGTATTATCCAACTCATCCTCAAGAAGACCAAATTAGGGACAATTGTCAGGGCCGGCGTGGAAAACCGGGAGATGGTCCAGGCCATGGGGCATAATATTTTTCTGCTTTTTACCGGTGTCTTTGCTGCCGGCGCAGGGTTGGCAGCCTTAGGAGGACTGGCAATGGCCATATTCAGCCTTCAGGTATACCCGGACATGGGCTCCACCTATCTCCTTTTCGCCTTTATTGTGGTCATCATAGGGGGGCTCGGGAGCGTAACCGGTTCCTTAGTGGGGGCTTTAATTGTGGGGCTCTCCTATAACTACGTGGCCTACCTGGTGCCCTGGGCCGCGGCTGGCGCCAATATCATCATAATGATCATTATCCTTCTGGTGCGGCCCAGGGGTCTCTTCCCGGTAGGGAAGTAAAGAGGTAGGGTATGGCAGGTGAGACGCCGGTTCAGATTTTCCATTTAGAGGAAAGAAAAAGCAGATTCAGGAGCGCCGGTTTTTTGATCAATACCGGAGTTCTTCTCCTTTTCCTCTCTGTGCCACTTCTATTCCCATCGTTTAAGACAGTCGATCTCGCCGTGAAGATCATGATCTTCGGTGTTCTCGTGGCCAGCTTTGATATCCTGCTCGGATACACGGGGATTCTCTCCTTCGGACACGGGATGTTTTTCGGCTTGGGAGCCTATTGCGTGGCCCTGGTTATGGGAAAGTATGGGGACCCTTCCTACCTCAATTTCATCTTTGGGATGGTCGTGGCAACGATCATCGCTTCGGCACTGGCCATGTTCATTAGTTTTCTATCCCTCCGAGTCAAGGCCATCTTCTTCGCCATGATTACTTTAGCCATTGCTGAGTTGGCCATTGTCTTAGCCACCAAACTGAGCGGATTTACGGGCGGAGAAGATGGAATAAGCGTGAGCATGCCCGGAATATTTGCAATATCGTTCAGCATGGGTGACTTCATGGGCTTCGAGGTTACAGGGAGGATCGTAACCTACTATTTTCTTTTTCTGTCCTGCCTTGGCCTATTTGTCCTGATGCTCCGCTTTACCCATTCCCCTTTGGGTCATGTTCTGCAGGCGATTCGAGACAACGTTCAGAGGGCGGAGGCACTCGGCTACAAAACATTCATCTTCCAGTGCATTTCAATCACCTTTGGTTGCGTGGTGGCTACTGTTACAGGAGGTTTATATGCCGTATGGGTGGGATACGTTAACCCCGAGTCCTGCCTGGGTGTGACGACCATTATGATGGATGTGCTTCTTATGGTTATCATTGGCGGGATGGGAACACTTTACGGCGGGTTTGTTGGTGCGGCATTTGTGCTGATTGCCCAGACGTTCTTGCCCGACCTCCAGGATGCCGCAAATAGCCTGTTCCCTCATGCTCCTTTTCTGCATAATATACTTGAACGATGGCTCCTCATCTTTGGGATACTTTTCATTTTGGTAGTCATCTTCTTCCCAAAGGGTGTTATGGGCTCGGTTCGTGAGTTCATTGGTAGACGGAAATGAGGGCTGTTGAAAAAATAGTATGGCGTGAGCGAGGCGGTTTACACCCTTAGGATAAAACCTGTGTTGAACGGTTCACCGTTCACGGTTCTCTCCGAGTCTTAGGTCCTACGAGTCCCGCTCAAAAGCGGCATTGAAGCGCTCTAACTAACTGTTAATAAAAGGATGAGGCGTTAAAAGGGGTTAAGCTTATGCCTCACCCAATGCGTAAAAAATACTAATCTACGTCCCGCCTCAGTCGGGATGAATAAATTTGGTAACAGTAGACTATAACCTTTGAACCTTGAACCCTGAACTGATCACTTTAAGTAAAGACACGGAGGGGTATAATGACTGAACCGATAATGAAAAGGGCCATGGGAGACGGGATAGAAATCCAGCTTGCCCAATGGGAAGGGGAGGAAAAGGCCATCTTGTGCATCCACGGCATCACGGCCAATAGTAGATGCTGGGATGTGATTGCCGACGCACTGAGCCCGTCTCACACGGTTCTGGCCATGGACCTCCGTGGAAGAGGCCTTTCGGGGGCCCCTTCCACGGGCTATTCCATGGAACATCACAGCCGGGATATCTTAGCCGTTTTGGATGATTTAGGGCTGGAGCGGGTTGTGCTCATGGGTCATTCTTTAGGCGCCTTTATATCATTGATCTTTGGAGCCAAACATCCTGAGCGGGTTGACCGCATCATCTTGGTGGATGGAGGAGGGAAACTTTCAGAAGATCAACTGGTCAAGGTGTTTGCCGGGATCAAGCCATCCCTGGACCGTTTGGGGAAAGTGTTGCCCTCATTTGAGGCATATCTGGACCTTATGAAAGAGGCCCCGTTCCTCAAGAATTGGTCTCAGGCATTGGAGACCTATTACCAGTATGAAGTAGAAGAGGTTTCGGGGGGGGTACGCACAAGGATCAATCCTGTCCATATTGAGGAGGAGCGCATCAATCTGGGCAAGGTCGATATATCCCAGTTTTACGGAGAGATCTCTTGTCCGGTGCTGATCCTGAGAGCTACAGAAGGGATGTTGGCCCGGGATGACGTCCTCCTCCCGGAAGATGTGACGGAAAGGATGGTGCGGGAGATCGCCAATGTCAGGCGTGTTGATGTGGACGGCACCAATCATTACTCCATTGTTTTTCAACCCAATGAGGAGAGAGATCGAGCCATCCGGGAATTCTTAAGGGAATAGGAACTGCTATACAGAGGGATGCAACATCGGCGAAAATATTGACCAGTGACAATGAATTAAGGGAAGAAAGGACATGTGGTTATGAAAAGATCGCTTGTTGAAGTGAGCTGTCCTGATGGCAAGAAGATTGATGCAAAGATCGGAGAATTTACGATCAATACTGATCAGGCAGTAGCGAATGGGGGTGATGAATCGGCGCCAGAACCATTTCAGTTGTTCTTAGCATCGATTGCGACATGTGCGGGTATTTATGCGCTGAGCTTTTGCCAGAGCCGCAATATCCGCCCGGATGGAATGTCATTGAGCATGGAATGTGAATGGGACGATGATAAAAAGAGGTATCCAAAAATGTCCATCAATTTGAGATTGCCAGAGGGGTTTGACGAAAAGTATCGGAAGGCTGTTATCCGGTCCATGGATCTCTGCTCAGTAAAGAAACATATGATGGACCCGCCGGAATTTGAAATAACTACGTCGTAATTGAGATTCCTTCAGTGTTTTCCGGAAACATCCAGAAGCCTTACTGGTTCGTTAAAGGTCCTCCACCCATGGCGCACACCGGCAGGTATAAAATAGGACTCATTCGAAGTAAGTGTATTACGTTCGTTGCCTATGAACATCTCCATTTGACCGGCTAAGACAACGCCACATTGGTCAAATGGGTGTTCATGTCCGGTATCTTCCTTATCCGGACCTATTTCCATGCACACCATGATCAAGTTTTCTCCAATTTCAGCCTTGCTCATGATCCCAGGCCTGAACTCTTCCAATTGTAATGTAGCTAAGTTCCAGATACCCATGTTCTCGCCCTTTTATTTCATTAGATATTGATTTTTGCCGATTTTAAATCAGTTATGTTTAAGCTATAAATTCCTCAGTTTTCTTGAGCCGGGCATACACGGGAGATAGGGCCGCCATAAAAGCCCCATGAACAAAATCCGCTGGAATTTTGGTGCCCTCAAATGTCAAATCCCGTGTAGCACATGCATCGGTTACCAGTGTACACCTAAAGCCCAAATCAAAAGCTGCCCGAGTGGTTGCATCAACACAGAGATGGCTCATCGCGCCGCAGATTGTAAGGCGGTTGATATTTGCGGATTGCAGCTCTTCGAGCAGATTCGTTTCCCGGAAGCTATTTGGGAAATGTTTTTTAATAACCTTTTCAGATCCCAGAGGATTCAGCAGTGCATTGATCTCTACGCCTATAGTGTTTGGCACAAAAAAGGTAGCTCCCTCATGGATGGAAAAGTGCTGAATGTGATAAACTGGTTTGGTTGTTTTACGGTAAAAGAGGAGAATCTTCTTTGTGTTTTCCGCGGCTACGTCAATTCCGGAAAGCTCCATATTGCCACCGCTAAAATAGTCGTTTTGCATATCAATTATTACCAAGGCATCACTCATAATTTTCTCCTTTTCTCTTCTTTAACAATCATTATTTGCCTGTCCCCTTTTCTTTATCATTTGTCAATTCAAATAATTTAACATCTGCCGGCAATCGTTTAATTCTGTATTCGAGTTTAAGGGCTTCGCTTTTTGCCATTTCATCGCTGATGCTAACCAACTCAACCGGTCTCCGTGATCTTGTATACTTGGCACCCTTGCCTGAGTTGTGTTCTATTACCCGACTTTTAATATCATTGCTGGTACCACAGTATAAAGAGTTGTCAGAACATCGAACCAGATAAACTATCCAATTTTTATTGCTCATTTATAAGAGGTTATATTTCGTTATACACGTTAAATTCAAAAAATAGAGCTTGTGCTTATTTCTCGCACTATTGAATATCATAAATCTAATTTATCATATTCCTGCCTGATCAAATCTTTGTCATAGAGTCTTTCAAGTCTACGTATAATAAAATGGCCCCGCGCCATATTTTGAAAATGATCTATAAAAATCGTGTTAATCAATGCCCCACCAGCTGCTCCGATCAGAGGAATAGCTTGGGCAGCAGCTTTCTCGGACACAATTATTCCAAATCGAGATGCCAAAGTGGCAACGAATTTAACAAGTGCTGGTGCGCCTTCCCTTGCCAAACCTTTTTCCGCAATATATTTTGTCGCATCAGAGATTGTTCGAGCTAAGGCAGCTCTAACGATAAAATAGCCAGTTTCTGTTCCGTCATCGCTCTTTGACGTACCTCCCAAGGCGAATACTTCTAAACAGGCGATTTTTGTTTCCAATAATCTAATCTGTTCGCCTTCACTCCGTGCTATGTCTGCTATGGAGCGGAGCATAATGGTTGTGGTCAAAGGAAGTTCGATTGTTAATGCTGGAAGTCCAAAAGATCCGCCACCAGCTCCTGTTGCAAGCACGAGAATTTTATGAGTCTTGTCAAAAGAAGCTGGTGGCGGATCTTTTGGACTTCCAGCATTAACAATCGAACTTCCTTTGACCACAACCATTATGCTCCGCTC
>JAKLQB010000686.1 GCA_022013615.1 Desulfobacterales bacterium
AATGACAATACTTGAAATTAACCGGATACCGGGTAGCCGGGAGTCATCGCTGACCCCAACTCGGGTAGTCCATCTCCACTGAACATCCATATAGATTATTCAGATTCTCAGATTCCTCCCTCTGAGGATTATTTCTATACAGATCCGGACTTGTACGCCTCCGGCGTATTATCCCATTGAGATGTGTGCCTCATAATTTTAAAAGGCCTTGGGATCCAGTGGACCGGTTTATCCAGCCTTAGTCAATTAAAGGCAATTCCCTCTACCATATCAGCTTGGAAGACCCCAATCATCACTTTTTCTGAACACTCAAAACCTCATCCGCGATCCCCCAATCCCGACACGCTATATGCTGCGATGCATTTTTTCTTGACACACAAGGTCAACTTCCCTATACTCCCCCCCAAAAAAGGAAGTTCTTATCAATTGTTATGTCAATCGAGGCCATAGTGCAAAAGAAGTTTTTATATCTGTAACCCTAAACCAATCAAAGGAGGCGGAAATGAAGAAAGAAAAGTGGGCTTTTATTATTTGTTTGGTAATCGTTAATATATTTTTCATGACCTCTACCACTTTTGCGTCAAAAGATGACGGTATTCTGCGTGTCGGCTGGACTCAGGAACCACGAACTTTGAATCCCATGGGATACGACACCATCCAGGGCGGCATGATTATGCGCAGCATGCTGTACGATACGCTGGTGGCTTACGACGCCAAACTCAAGCCGGCGCCCATGCTGGCTAAAAGCTGGAAGATCAGTGATGACGGCCGTGTCTGGACGTTCGATATCGTTACCGGCGCCACATGGCATGACGGGCAGCCGCTTTCCAGTGAAGATATCGCTTTTACTTATCAATACATTTTAGATCACAAAATTCCCAACTTCATAAACTATCTGAAAAATGTCGCGAAACTGGAGGCGCCCGATAAGACAACTGTGGTTTTGACCTATAAAGAACCCATCGCCACCACGCTTTCGGACCTGAGCAATATCTTCATTGTGGCCAAGCATAAATGGGAGAAAATTTCCGGGGATGGGGCCGTCAAATATGGGAATCCTTCGCCTTTAGGCAGCGGGCCGTTTGTCTATGATGACTGGAAAAAAAATGATTATATGAGCTTTAAAGTCAATAAAAAATACTGGCGTAAATCCCCGTCTTTGAATCAAGTGGTTTTTAGTTTCTTTTCCTCACCGGACCCCATGATAATGTCCCTCAAGCATGGGGATATCGATGTAATCGGGTCGGAACTTATCCCAATTGCGGCCAAGGCCCTTGCACGGGATTCCAAGGTAAAGTTGGTGCAGACGCCCAATCTTTATTATCGGCATATCTGTATTAACAGCTCGGATTTCGGCAAAGGCCATCCGGCCCTTCGGGATGCGCGGGTTCGCCGGGCGCTGGTTATGGCCGTGGATAAGAATTACTTGGTAAAAATGATACACGGTGGGTATGCCAGCCCGGGTGTATCCCTGGTAATGAAAGCCATACCATTCTACTATAACGATACCATTTCGCCGTATCCTTTTGATTTGGAAAAAGCGGCGGCCCTGTTGGATGAAGCCGGCTGGAAACCGGGTAAGGATGGTATCCGGATTAAGGATGGGAAACCTTTGAGCATTAAATTGCTTGTGATTTCGAGATGGCCGGAAGAGATGCGGGCCGCGGAAATGATCCGGAACTGGTGGAAGAAGATCGGCGTGGAACTGGTCCTCCAGGGGGCGGATGGCGGGACCATATTGGCAGAATTGTTCCCCAACTACAAACAGGATATGTACTTATGGGGCTTTTCCGGTCAGCCCGACCCGAACTTCTCCCTTTCGATTTACCTCTCGTCACAGGTACAAAAATGGAATGGTGCGGGCTATCAAAACCCGGAGTACGATAAATTGTTCGACGCGCAACAACGGGCCGTGGATCAGGAAAAACGCCGGGCGCTGATTTTTCAGATGCAAGACATACACTACCGGGACTGTCCATCCATCGTGCTCTATTATATGACTGCCGTGGCTGCTTATCGAGCCGACTACCTGGAAGGCTTTTACGAAGACACGCCCGGGGGCCTCATTTCCTTTTTAAACCGGGACAATTTCACCGAAGTCCGCTTCAAATAAAAAACCGCCGGGCGCGGGCGCGGTGGTCCCTGCCCGGCCTCCGAACAATTGAATAACGAAGCTCCCCACAATAGGGCCGCGGGGGTTTATAGCGATTGGCGTAATTAGGCCAAAGCATGCATAGCGGGGCACCTTCCTCGGTGCCCTCTGTCTGTAAAGACCTTTTCTATCCCTGTCGCCCGGCTACAGGACATTTCTGCAAAGGCGAATGAATAAAAAAGGATATGTATTAAGACGTATCGGCCATTCTATCGTAACCTTAGGGCTGATTCTAACCCTGAATTTTTTTCTGTTTCGAATGCTGCCCGGGGACCCGTTACGATTGTTGTTCACCGACCCCCGTGTCCCCCTGGAAACCCTGGAAAAACTACGCATTCAGTACGGGCTGGACGGGTCCCTTTGGCATCAATACGGGAAATATCTGGTTAATACCCTGCAGGGAGAATTGGGCACGAGTTTCGTTTATAATATGCCGGTCTCCGAAATATTAGTGGAACGCTTGATCAACACGGTGATTTTGCTTTTACCCGCCACCTTGTTCTCGATTCTTCTGGGATGTTTGCTGGGCGTCATATCCGCCATAAGAAGAGGGCGTGCGGCGGATTTTATATATCTGTCTATTTCGCAGCTGTTATGGGCCACGCCGGCTTTTTGGCTGGGGCTTCTTTTTATGATGTTCGCCAGCGGTGTCCTGCCCTTGTCGGGCATGGTTACGGCCGGTATTTCGTACGATTCGCTGTGGGAGAAAGCCTTGGATTTAGGCAAACACATGGCCATGCCGCTCTGCACCCTCAGCCTGGTCATGTTGGGACAGTACGCCATTGTCATGCGCAATTCCCTGATTGACGTCCTGACCGAAGACTATATGGTCATCGCCAAGGCCAAAGGTTTTTCCAGGCCGCGCCAGTTGATTACCCATGCCCTGCCCAATGCGATCCTGCCGGTTATGACCCTGGCCGCCCTCAATCTGGGACTGCTTATAGGGGGCGCCATTCAGACCGAAACGGTTTTCACCTGGCCCGGGGTCGGCCGCCTGGTCTTCGACGCCCTCCTGCGGCGGGATTATCCCGTTTTGCAGGGCGCTTTCCTGGTGATTTCCACCTGTGCGCTTTTAGCCAATTTACTTGCGGACCTGGTTTACAAACTGATCGACCCGAGAATCGAATACTAAATATACAAAATGCATATTCTAAGAAAAATATCGGTCGTCAAACAAATTAATAAAAAGGGAATCGCAGGTATGGCCGTTCTTACGGGGCTGGTCATTTTAGCGCTTCTGGCGCCCATAATAGCGCCGAGCGATCCACAGGAAATGGCCGGCGTGGATGAAATCATGCTGGCTCCCAGTCTCAATCATTGGCTGGGCACCGACGAAGTCGGGCGGGACCTTCTCACCCTAATTTTGTATGGCACCAGAATTTCCTTGCTGGTTGGATTCAGCTGCGCCATTATCTCTATCATCATCGTGTCCGTCATCGGCCTGGCGGCGGGATATTTCGGCGGCCGCATCGACGACGTCTTAATGCGCGTAACAGACCTTTTCGTGGTTATTCCACGTCTGCCGCTTGTGCTCATAACGGTGGCAGTCCTCGGTCCCAGCCTGGTCAATACGATCCTGGTAATCGGCATGCTCATATGGGCCGGCACGGCCCGCATCATCAGGGTGCAAACGCTTAGCATGAAAAAACGCTTGTTTGTAGAACGCGCCCGGTCTCTAGGGGCCGGCCATCTGCATATTATCCGCCGCCACATTCTCCCCAATGTAATGCCCCTGGTATTTGCCAATACGGTGTTGGTGATCGCCACTTCGATTTACCTGGAATCCACCGTCAGTTTTTTAGGACTCGGCGATCCCACCCACATCAGCTGGGGCATGGTTCTGCACTACGCCTTTGTCAGCGTCGCCCTGACCTACGGCGCCTATTGGTATGTGATACCGCCGGGTATTATGATCGTTCTGACCGTTCTGTCCTTTTCCATGTGCGGATATGCATTGGACGAGGTGCTGAATCCCAAATTGAGAAAAAGGAAATGACTCCGGATAAACCCATATTACGGGTAAGTAATCTGACCGCCGAGTTTGCCCTCGGCGGGTCGTACTATCCCGCCCTCCATGACAGCTCCTTCGATATTTATAAAGGCGAAATTTTCGGTCTGACGGGTGAATCCGGATGCGGGAAATCAACCGCGGCCGCCGCCATTATGAATATGTTGCCCGACAATGGCCGAATAAAGAACGGCCGGGTTTTGTTTGAAGGCCAAAACCTGCTGGCGATGGGGGACCCCGAATTGCGTAAAATATGGTGGCAAAAGATCGCCATGATTTTCCAAGGTAGTCTGAACTCGCTCAATCCGGTCAGGCGGGTCGGAAATCAAATCGCCGAAGTATTGATCGTCCGCGGCGGTATGAATAAAACCCGGGCCAAGGAAAAAGTGCATGAATTGTTTTCCCTAATCGGCATTCGGCCGGACCGGAGCCGTGAGTATCCCCACGAATTTTCCGGCGGTATGCGCCAGCGAGTCATGATTGCCATGGCCATCTGTCTCGATCCCAGCCTGATCATCGCCGACGAATGCACCACCGCCCTTGACGTGATGATTCAGGCCCAAATTGTCAATCTGCTTAAAAAACTGAATGCCTCCCTGGACCTTTCCATGATTTTTATCAATCACGATCTGGCGTTGGTCGCTGAAATTTGCGACCGGGTGGCCGTAATGTACGCGGGGCGCATCGTCGAGATGGGGTCGGCCCGGGACGTATTTTTAAAACCCGCCCACCCTTACGTCCGTCAGTTGGTTCAAGCCTTGCCCTTAATGGAAGGGCCCGTGGACAGGCTTAAATCCATCCCGGGGTCTCCTCCGCGTTTGAAAGAGAAACCCTCGGGATGCCCGTTTTTACCAAGGTGCACCGAAGGGAACAAGTCTTGTGCTTCGAGTGTCCCGCCGTATGAGGAAATCTCCCCGGGGCATTTCTCCGCCTGCATCAAGTTTTGTAATTTCGTTTGAGTGGATTCCATGGAAGATTGTCTGGTTGACGTTCAAAATATGCATGTATGGTTTCAGGCTCGTACGGGAATATTAAGCAAAAGAAAACCCACGTCCATCCGGGCGGTTGACGGGGTCAGTTTTAAACTCCACCGAGGCGAAACCCTGGCCCTGGTGGGTGAAAGCGGCTCCGGCAAGACCACGGTCGGGCGGGCGATCATGGGCCTGCTTCGAGAAGCCGCAGGAGAAGTTTGGTTTAAAGATCGGAATGTTCTCACCGCCAACCGGGTAAACCGTCTCCATTTGCGGACCAAGATGCAGATGATCTATCAGGACCCGTTTGATGCCATGAACCCGAGAGAGACTATTTTTAAAATTGTCACCGAACCCCTATCGATCCACCGAAAAGGATTATCAGCCGAATCCAAACAAAATCTGGTTCACCGGGCCCTCACGGACGTGGGGCTGATCCCGCCGGAAGACTTCCTGGCAAGGTTCCCGCATGAATTATCCGGTGGACAACGCCAGCGGGTCCTGATTGCCACCGCCCTGGTCCTGGACCCGGACCTGGTTATTGCCGACGAACCGGTGTCCATGCTGGACGCCTCCTTGAAAGTGGAAATATTGGACCTTCTGGTCGATTTGCATAAAAAGCGTCGCTTTACGCAATTGATGATCACTCATGATTTGGCGCTTACCCGATATGTGGCCGATCGTATTGCCATTATGTACCTGGGGAAAATTATGGAACTCGGGCCGACCCGGCCGGTTCTGGCCGACCCGTATCATCCTTACACTCGGGCGTTAATCAAGGTGGTTCCCACTCTGGACAAAGCGTGGGCGTTTGAGGGAAAGGCCGTGCTGTCCGGCGAAATCCCTCATCCATCGAACGTGCCCCCGGGATGCCGTTTCCACCCCCGCTGCCCCAAGGTTACGGATATCTGCCGAACCCTGGTTCCGGAACCTAGGACCATCGGCCCACGTATGGTCCTTTGCCATCATGCCTCCTAACACTTTAAAAAAAAGGTAGCTGCAAATGTATGACTTTATCATTAGAAACGCACGGATTATCGACGGGGCCGGATCGCCCTGGCAGAGGGGGGACGTGGCCGTATCCGGTGAAAAAATAGCCGCTGTCGGCCGTATCTCATCCGGAAAAGCCGGTAAATCTATTGACGCGGAAGACATGGTTGTCTGTCCCGGTTTTATTGAAATCCACGGACATTCCGACGCCACGCTGCTCATCAACCCTCTGGCCGAAAGTTCCATTCATCAAGGGGTGACCACCGAATGTACGGGCAACTGCGGCCATAGTCTGTTTCCGGTAAACAGCAACAGCCTCGATATGGTGCGAAATCAGTTTACCTCATTTGTCCCGGAATACGATGTTTCCTGGAACTCCCTGAAAGGATTAAAAGAAAAATATGAATCTACGGGGGCGGCGGTGAATATCGTCCCTTTGATAGGCCATAATACCGTGAGAGCGGCCGTAAAAGGAACCAGCATGGGGAAGGCGTCCCAAGGAGAATTGCGAGAAATGGCTGCCCTGGTTGAACAGTCCATGATCGAGGGGGCCGGGGGGTTTTCCACCGGCCTCGAATATCCGCCGGGAAGTGCCTCCGATACCGATGAACTTATCGCCCTCTGTCAGGTAACAGCCGAATATCGAGGGTTATACGCCACTCATATTCGCAACCGGGATTTGCAGTATCTGGATGCGGTAAAAGAAGCCGTTGAAATCGGGGGAAAAACCGGTGTCGTGGTCCAAATTTCTCATAATGTGGCCAAAATCGGGGCCCCGGATGGCGTCATGTCGCAAGTGCTCGAGAAAATCGAACTGGCTAGGCGGGAAGGTATTGATGTGGCCTTTGACGTGGGAGCGTATCTTGGCGGACAGACAACCCCCTTGGCCTCACTGCCGCCATGGGCTTTTGACGGAGGAATCGAGAAGACCCTGGGCCATCTTTCCGACCCGGAAACCCGAGAAAAAATGAAACGATACGAATATCCCATCTGGCGTATTATCAAGCTGGGCATGTGGGATAAGGTTCGTTTGGCAGCCGCTCAAAAAAACAGCCGTCTGGTGGGTATGACATTTGCCGAAATTGCCGTCATGCAGCATAAGGACCCGTATGATGTCCTTTTTGACCTGCTGCTTTCAGAGGGGGCGGGTTTTTATGATGTGATGTGGGAAGGGGAAATATACAGACCCGAGGATCGAGACCTGGTTTTAAGGCATCCGCTTTCTTCCGTTTGCTGCGACGGCCGAACATTGGCCCCATACGGTCCTCTTTCCAAAAGGAGCTATCATCACGTCTATAATTGGGTCCCCTATCTGCTGCGGCATCATGTTCGAGAGCGAAATATCATAGGTTTGGAAGAAGCCGTCCGTAAAGTCACCTCATTGCCGGCCAAACGACTGGGGCTTGCCGACCGCGGCCTTATTCGCCAGGGCCTGGCGGCCGATCTGGTGGTTTTCGATCCGGATACGATCGAGGATCGAGCCACACTCAATCGGCCCCATGAATATCCGGTCGGCATTCATTATGTGTTGGTCAACGGAAAGCTGGCGCTTGATAAGGGCCGGCATACCGGAGCTCTTCCCGGAAAAGTACTCACTAGAAATACTCGTCCGACCAGGTAGCGTGGTGAATTATTAATTCTTCCCTTAAATAACTACATATATTATCAAATGCCATTGCGAGGAGCGGAGCGACGAAGGTGCGACCGGCATGGCCGATAACTAGTGCCCTGACTCAAAAGTTCCTTCCCTATATCAGCAGTTTAAAATAATCTCATATGAAGCATATCTAATCCGTTTACATGGCCATAATCCTAAAAATAGCCCTCGAAATGGGGGACGGTCATAGGAAAATAAGTAACTTGA
>JAKLQB010000687.1 GCA_022013615.1 Desulfobacterales bacterium
AATCAAGTTAAAAGAGACCCCACGGCCCTGCGTTAGCAAGGTCTAAAGGTCAAAATTAGAATTGCTGCTAAAACGCATTCTCTATTGACTGCCGATGATTAAAGGGTTAATTTGGTATGTTTAGCGAAATAACCGTGTTTTATGATTAATCACCCAAAGAATGTGATTATCACTGGCTCTTTTAACTTGATTGCTTTGGAGTTTCCTTTTTTCAGAACTTGTAAAGTCCGGGAATCAGGATCGAAGCCTTAAATTTTACGAGAAGGCAAATAAAATGCTAAAGATCATTCCCTTGGGAGGACTGGGGGAAATAGGGTTGAACATGATGGCGATCGAATGTGAGGGATGTCTCCTGGTAGTGGACGCAGGATTGATGTTCCCCGATGACTATATGCCAGGTGTAGATTTGGTGATACCCGACTTCCAATATCTCAGAGAAAATAAAGACAGGCTGAATGCTGTTATCTTGACTCACGGTCATGAAGATCACATAGGCGCAATGCCCTTTTTTCTGAATGAATTTTTTGCACCTGTATTTGGCACCAGCTTTACTTTGGAGCTCTTGAAAGAAAAGCTTAAGGAGCACTCGCTGGTGGAACAACCGGATCTTCGAACAATAAAGGCCGGAGATCTCACCCGGATTGGACCTTTTAAGGTGGAATATATCAGCGTAAACCACAGCATTGTAGGTGGCGTCGGCCTCGCTATTGAGACGCCTGAAGGCACGCTTATACATTCAGGCGACTTCAAGATAGATCCAACTCCAGTAGACGACCAATTTACTGATCTCATCCGGTTTGCGCACTTCGGAGAAAAGGGTGTCCTGGCTCTTTTTTCAGATTCAACAAATGCGGAAAAAGAAGGATTTACCCTGAGTGAAAGGGAAGTCAGAAAAACTTTGTCAGACCTTTTCCAAACATGCAGTGGCAGACTCATTGTTGCCAGTTTTGCGTCCAATATTGGTCGCATCCGGCAAGTCATCAACCTGGCCGAAAAGTTCGACAGGAAAGTAGTTTTCAACGGCAAGAGCATGATCACCAATGTACGTATCGCCAGGGAGCAGGGTTACATCAGTATACCCGACGATTTTGAGATCAGCGAACGGAAGATCAGTCAGCTTTCGGATAAAAACATAGCTATCATTACAACTGGCAGTCAGGGAGAACCCATGTCAGCCCTGACCCGGATGGCCCATGGAAAGCACAAAAGTATCAAAATCAAGCAGGGTGATACCATCATCCTTTCTTCACGCTTTATTCCAGGCAATGAAAAAGCTATCACTTCAGTCATAAACAATCTCTATCGCATGGGGGCAAATGTTGTTTATGAAAAGGTCTCTGATATCCACACATCCGGTCATGCCAAAAGGGGAGAATTGAAATTGATGCTAAGCCTCGTGAAGCCGCGGTATTTTATGCCTATCCACGGTGAATACAGGCATCTTGTAAAGCATGCGCAGTTAGCTTTGGACATGGGATTGCCGGAAGATCATATCTTGCTTGTGGAAGACGGGGCTGTAATCTGCTTTAAAGACCAGAAGGCACGACTGGAAGATCCTGTGCATACGGGCAGGATACTTGTGGATGGGAAAGGAGTGGGCGATGTTGGGGAGATGGTTCTGAAAGACCGGAGGAGGCTTAGCGGACATGGGATGGTTATTGTCCTGCTGGCTGTGGATGAAAAAACGGGTGAAACAATATATGGGCCGGATCTCATCTCTCGCGGGTTTGTGTTTGAAGACCAAAAAGGAACCATACTCGAGGAGGGCAAGGGTATTGTCCTGGAAGTCCTTGACGAGCTGGAAGACTCAATCCCTATTGAATGGGTTAAAGTGGAAGCGGATATAAAAAGGCGGTTGAGACGTTTTTTTCATAAAGTGATTGAAAGGAGCCCGCTTGTACTGCCCATAATTATCCCGATGTGAGTGCTATTGTAATATGTGAAGTGAGGTGTCTAATTTGAGTCGTAAATCAAATACCAAAGACAAAGCGGAAAAATCCGCACATCCCATCAGGAAAGAGATCCGGGGACTTATTTTTCTGCTTATGGCCATTATTTTGGGCGGAAGCCTTTTGTTTTATAACCCCGGGGACCAGCTTTTTTGGAACGTGACAGG
>JAKLQB010000688.1 GCA_022013615.1 Desulfobacterales bacterium
TAGAGGAGTTTTTGCGGGTTAATATCGGCAAGGTGGGCCCGAAATTTGTTGCCACGCCACTGCGAAGGGCCGCTGGCTCTATAACTACTCTTACAAGAGCCGAAGGCATTATCCGTATTCCGGCATTGTCAGAGGGCATCTCGCAAAACGAGGAAATCGAGGCAGAACTCCTTGTGGAGGAGGAAGATCTCCTTAATACCGTTGTCATTATCGGAAGTCACGACATTAACATTGATATCCTGGCGGACGAGATCCGCCGGCAAGGACACAATATTCGCATTTCATCCGGAAATGTGGGCAGCCTTGGTGGTTTGATCGCCCTCAAGAAAGGGACTTGCCACATGGCAGGTTCGCACCTTTTGGATGCGGAGACCGGGCAATACAATATTTCCTACATCAAAAGATATTTGAAAGGAGTGCGCATCAGTCTGTTTCACCTGGTTTTGAGGGATCAGGGCCTTATTGTGGCCAAGGGTAATCCAAAGGGCATTAAGGGTATAGAAGACCTGGCCGGGAGTGATATTGTCTTTGTCAACCGTCAGGCAGGGTCAGGGACCCGAGTCCTTTTTGATTACAATTTAGGTCAACTTGGCATAGAGCCCAAAGCTATCAAAGGGTATGACCACGATGAATTCACTCATATGGCAGTGGCGGTTGATGTCCTGAGTGGTGCGGCCGATTGCGGAATGGGCATCTTTGCAGCGGCCAGGGCGTTAGACTTGGACTTTGTTCCAATGGTGAGAGAACAGTACGACCTGGTAATCCCGAGCGCAATGGTGGAGCAGCCCAATATTAAGGTGGTATTGGACACGATACGGTCCCGGCATTTCCGGGAACGGGTAGTCGCCTTAGGTGGATATGATCCTTCTAAAAGTGGAGAACTGTGGAGGGAGATAGGGGAGTAAAAGATGGTACCGCTTAGATTGAGATCAAGACAATGGATTGTTGATGAGTATGACCGCATTATTATGGGTGAAGGACGAAAACAGATACTGGAAAACATCGAGAAAACAGGGTCTATAAACCAGACAGCCAAGATAATGAAGATGTCCTACAAGGGTGCGTGGAGTAAAATTAAGGCAACTGAAAAGTACTTGAAAGCAAGCATTGTGCATGCGGACCGCAAAGAGGGCACCCGTTTGACCAGGGAAGGAAAAGAGCTCCTGAAAAAATATGGCCTTTTGAAAAAAAAATGTGTAGAGGAAGATAACAGGATTTTCAGCAAGATATTTGATAAGGAATAGAATTGTTGAGCAGAAAGAGTAGGCAAACCGGGGTGACCCCTAAAAATGAATTCAAGAACGAATAAACCGCCCATCATCTCTGTTGTAGGCCTGTCCGGGACTGGGAAAACCACCCTGCTTGAAAGGCTGATCCCGGAACTAACCCGGCGCGGTTTCAGGGTGGGAACCGTCAAGCATCACAGACACAGATTTGAATTGGATCGACCTGGTAAAGACAGTTGGCGGCATAAGCATGCGGGGGCTTCGGTGGCCATTGTCTCGTCTCCGTACCACATAGGAATGATCATGGATGTAGACCATGATCACCGGCCGGACGAACTGGCGCCTCTTCTTTGCAGTGTTGACATCATTTTGACCGAAGGGTATAAACAGGATTATAATCCTAAAATAGAGGTTTTTAGGCCAAAGGCAGGTGGCGGCGAACCGATCTTAAAGGGTGACGCGCACTTAGTGGCCCTTGTGAGTGATGCTAAAGTTGATCTTGATGTCCCTAAATTTTCGACTGATGATATTGAGGCGTTGGCCGATTTTTTAATTGACAACTTCAATCTTACCCCGACTGCATTAACTCAGCATCTGGAAGCCGCATCATGACAAATTCCAGTAGCATCTGACATAGATAATGATCAAATCTGGAAAGGCCTCCAACCAGGATTAAGAAAGGAAGAAAGTATCCCGGATCCAAAACCTGAATTGCTGCGGTTATCCGGGAAAGATGTTTTTTTTACGAACCATGTGGTATAAAACATAGGCGATTGATGAGGTCATAATGATAACTATTCCATTCATTACGCAGATTCCAGTGGGCATTTCATTTGAAAGTGCCTTTGCCCATGACGTTGTCCAGATGATCATCCATGCCGGTCTTATGGTGAAATTGGTCTTGTTGGTTCTTTTCCTGTTTTCCATTATCTCCTGGGCAATTATTTTTGCAAAATACAGATTGCTTCGAAATGCAAAGAGTGAAACTGCAGATTTCATGGAGATGTTTTGGGAAAGACGGGATTTAAAAAGGATATATGTAGAGTGTGAGGATTTAAGGTCCAGCCCGGTGGCCCGTCTTTTCAGGGCTGGATATGGCGAATTCAATCGGCTCAGGAAAATTCAGACCTCTGTAAACTCCCAGGAGGGCTCACGAGCCCCAAGTGGGGAGGAGCCTTCACGGTCCGAGCAGGTCATCATGGATAATTTGGAGAGGTCGTTGAAAAAGGCGAGTATTGACCAGATAAACAGGCTGGAGCGGGGCGTAAGTTTTTTGGCCACCACAGGGAACACTTCTCCGTTTATCGGGCTCTTTGGCACAGTATGGGGAATTATGGAGTCTTTCAGAGCAATAGGTCTCAAGGGTTCAGCCAACCTTGCTGTGGTTGCGCCGGGGATCTCAGAAGCCCTCATTGCTACAGCGGCCGGGTTGGCCGCTGCAATACCGGCAGTTGTGGCGTTTAACTATTTTACCCATAAGATTTCAGCGCTTGATGCAGAGATGGATATTTTCACATCTGATTTTCTGAGTACAGTGGAAAGGCAGTTTTTTAAGAGACATATGGGTGTCAGAACGCGCATATAGTAACATTTTACATCACATGAACTTACCATGAATCAAAGGGGCAATAACAAGAAGTTTATGTCGGAGATCAACGTCACGCCACTCGTGGATGTGATGCTGGTGCTTCTTATTATTTTTATGGTGACTGCCCCTATGATGATGCAGGGTGTTGAGGTCAATCTCCCGAAAACTACCACCAAGAATATCAAGACCCAAGAAGAGCCTTTGATCTTGACGGTCAATAAAGAAAAAGAGATTTTTATAGAAAACCACCGGATCAAACTTGAAGGCCTGGAGGCAAAGATACAAAAGATATTTCAAAACCGGAGAGACAAGGAAATTCTGCTGCGGGCGGATAAAGAAGTACCTTATGGATTCGTTATAGAAGTGATTGCGAAGGTCAAGCAGGCTGGCATAGACAAACTGGGCATGGTTACCGAGCCTTTGGACTGATTCCTATGGAAGCCTTGTGGGGCGACCCCGATCTTAATAATCAGGTGGAGCCAAAATGGCGCATAATGCTCACCATATCCCTGGTTCTTCACCTGGCTGTCTTTTCCTTGATTTTCTTCGTTCCGGAACACATACCGACCCGGAAGATTAGAGGCACGGTCTATGAGGTCAATCTGGTGCAATTGCCAACCAGAACACCTGCCGAGGTAGAAGAAAGCGCGAAGGCGAAGTCAGGAAAAACCATTATCAGTTCAAAGAAAACCACTCCTGCAAAGCGCATTATCACGCCGAAAAAGGAGGAAAAACCGGTAGTAATTGCCAAGAGAACCCTCTCAACGCAAGAAAAGAAGGCCAAGGAACCAGCAGTACCCCCTTCTCAGCGCATTGAAAAAGCTCTTTCAAAAATAGAAAAGAAAGTAAAATCGCAAGAGGAAGACGCTTCCAGGCGCATCGACCAGGCCCTGTCAAAAATCGAAAAAAAGGTCAAAGCAGAAGATGATGATCATGTTAGCAGGGCAATTTCTGAACTGGAACACCGAGGCGTAGGGACGCCCGCCAAAGGGTTTGCGGGAGGCCCACCTGTTACCGGCATGGCCATAGAGTTATACAAAAGAGATGTCGAGGACTGGATAAAGAGCCACTGGTCTTATCCAGTTGCCCTGAACAAGGAAGACCTTGAGGCCATCATCGTAGTCAAAGCAAAAAGCGATGGTAGTATTATAAAGTGGTGGTTTACAAAAAAGTCATCCAATGTCATATTTGACCAATCCGCGTTAAAGGCTGTTGAGCAGTCAGACCCATTACCGATGTTTCCGCCCGGCTACAGGGTGACACATGAAGAATTTGAAATTACTTTCAATCTTAAGGAGATGGAAGACTGATAGTATTCCGGAGGTTCCTGATTTTATGCATTCAAACCTGAAGGTCCCCTTTTTCGCAAAGGGCGCTACTTTCCCCCTTTGCTGGCTGGGGATTTTGATATTTGTCTCTCTTTTGCTTCCAACGCATTGTTTTGGCAGGATTTACATAGATATCAATGCCCCTTCTATAAGGAAGTTCAATATTGCTATTCCGGATTTCAAGAATCTGAGTCACAATAACGAGAACCCGGAGCTGGTCAGAGATCTGCCAGGTGTTATTTCAAATGACCTTGACTGCAGTGGGTATTTCACTCCCATGGATAAAGAGGCTTTTTTGGCTGACAATGATGCATCTTCGACACTGGAAGATGTCCGCTTCAAAGACTGGTCTGTGATTGGTGCAGAGCTCCTGTTGAAGGGCAGCTACACCTGCATAGGCAGAAATGTGGAAGTAGAGATCAGGTTGTTCGACGTGTTTTGGGGGCGGCAGATTCTCAGTAAGCGGGCATTGGGAGATATCAGCAGTTACCGGAGCCTAATGCATCGACTTGGAAACGATATTATCCTTGCATTAACAGGGCGGGAGGGTATCTTCCTCACAAAACTGACATTTGTGGGAAATGCCTCGGGACATAAAGAGATTTATATGTGCGAATATGACGGGCATGGTGTGCAGCAAATAACTACGGATAAAAGTATTTCGCTGCTGCCGAGGTGGTCTCCTGATGGAAAAAAGATTATGTACAATTCCTATAAAGATGGTGGCCCCCTGCTGTACATGAAAGATGTCAGCTCGGGTACGGTAAAACGAATTTCAACCAGGCCAGGATTAAATATCGGCGCATGCTGGACCCCAGATGGCCAAAGAGTGGCCTTGACCCTAAGTAACAAAGGCATCCCAGATATATTTATCATTGACCTGAATGGAAAAATCATCAAACAGGTGACTAACCATTGGGGGATTGATGTTTCCCCGACCTTTTCACCGGACGGAAACCAAATAGCCTTTGTCTCGAACCGGTCAGGATCCCCGCAGATTTATCTCGTGGACCTGATCAGTGGCAGAGAGGAGAGGCTGACCTTTGAAGGCAATTATAATACATCCCCCGTCTGGTCATCCCTGAACCGAATTGCCTTCGTATCACAGGATGCCGGGCACTATGACATCTATACCATGGACCCCAACGGTGGCCGTTTGAGAAGGCTTACAGAGGATGGAGGCAACAACGAAGATCCCTGCTGGTCTCCTGACGGAAGGTACATCATATTCAGCTCCGACAGAAAAGGCCCTTATAATCTATATCTTATGAATGCAAACGGTCTGAACCAGAGAAGGATTACATTTCTTAAGGGCGATCAGACAGCTCCGTCGTGGGCCCCATAGTGTTCATTAAGAAAAGGCCCAAAAAAATCTTTAATTTTATAAAAATAAAGTATATATATAAAATACTTGAAATAGACTAAAGGAGATGTTAATAATTCATAAATTGAGAGATTTGATAAATTTTTTCTTGCAATAGGTATTGATTTGAGGGTAAATAGTGTTTACTGTTGGGCCATGAAGTTAACCTTAGAGCCATTTTGTTAGAAGTTTAACATTTTTTGTTTGGTATAAATCAATAATTTAGGAGGTAAAGAGAGTATGGGAAAAAAAATGATGACCGGCATGATTGTCTTGGCCTTTATTTGTTCGTCCTTTTTGCTGATGACATCCTGTGCAAAAAAACAGATTCAGGTATCTGAGCCTGTTCAACCGGCAACTCAGGAAATGAAGGCTGGGGAAGACGAGGCTGCCAAGGCAAAGGCTGCGGAAGAGGCCAAAAGTGCGGCCGAACAAGAAGCCAGGGCGGAGGCCGAACGGCAGGCCAGGCTTAGAGAACTTAAGGTGGCACAAACATTGGCTGATGAAATCCGCAATTTTGAATCTGAGAATATCTACTTTGCATTCGACAGGTCGGATTTGACGGATGAGTCTAAGTCCGCTTTGAGGGAAAAAGGGAACTGGCTTCGGGCTAACGGAGACTATTCCGTTAACATTTCGGGCAATTGTGACAATAGAGGTACCGCCGAATACAACCTCGCTCTGGGTGAGAGGAGAGCACACGCGGCCAAGAAATTCCTTATGGGCTTAGGAATCTCGGAAAATCGTTTGGCAACAATCAGCTATGGCGAAGAGAGACCGGTCGATCCTGGGAATAACGAGGAGGCCTGGGCAAAGAACAGGAATGATCAGTTCACATTGACTAAGTAATCACCACAAACATTTGTTTAAATGGTTAATTGTGATTTGTGAAGCGATCTCATCAAAGAAATGGCTTTGATGTAAGATAGAGATGTTAATCAAACGCGCCGGCCTGTGTAACAGGCCGGCATATGTTCTTAGTAACGTATTGAGAATATGACACTACCAGTATCATACAAAAGGGGCTTAATTCATTTGGGGGTATTGATTTTTTCACTCATTCCCCTTTCCTCCTGTGTGACTTCCCAGCAGGATCTTCTGTATGTGAACGATCAGCTTGTGGCGCTGAATTCCAGAGTAAATAAAATTGAAGAATCCATGGGCACAAAGCTCTCCAGCGAGCTGGATTACAAGTTGGAATCGGTCCGTGACAGCCAGGCTGAGGCTGGAGCTGATATTGACAAAATCAGAGGAGAAATACAGGCCCTGTCAGGCCGTGTGGAAGACAACAGTCGCTTGGTAAAACATACTATTGAAAGGGATACGACCAACCAGGATGCCTTGAAGGAGAAACTGTCTGCACTCACTGCGCGACTGACCGAACTCGAATTAGAGATGAAGCAGTTACAGGGACACCTCGGTCTCAAAATGTCAGAGGGTCAGAGAGAGCAATTTGCGCACAAGGGCCCTTTGGAACCCAAAGAGCCCTTAAAGAAACCGCCGGTTATTGAAGAAAGTCCGGCCCTTTCCGAAACCCAGCTCTATGAAACAACACTTGAAACCTACAAAAAAGCCCAATACGATCAGGCCCTTATTGGCTTCAAGAGTTTCATTGAGAAATACCCCAAGTCAGACCTCGCCGATAATGCTCAATTCTGGGTTGGGGAATGCTATATGGGCTTGAACCAGTATGAGCAGGCTATTTTGGCGTACCAGGAAGTGATAAAAAAATATCCCAAGGGGAATAAAGTGCCCAATGCCATGCTTCGACAGGCCTTTGCCTTTTACGAGATAAAGGA
>JAKLQB010000689.1 GCA_022013615.1 Desulfobacterales bacterium
ACCCAACAGTTGCATTCTATGTTCTTCGTCAATGATGCCGATAAGGACCATGAAATTATTCAATAGTCCATTCTGGCCCAGGATGATGATCCAGCTAAAGATCCGCACGAGTACCGATACCAGAAAAGAAATGAAAACCGTCATCATGATAACGCGTCTCCCGAACCTCGAACGGGTACGCACCATGAAATAGGATATCGGATAGCCCATTACCAGGCAGATGGCCGTGACGATGAAGGCGATTTTGAAAGTGTTCCACAGTACTTTGAGATAGAAAGGGTCCCCCAAAAACCGGATATAGTTTTCGAGGACAAACGTCTTTTGCATGATTTCCACGCCTGAAGCCGAATAACGGAAAAAACTGAAGACGAAGAGCGACAACAAAGCGCCCGAATAGATCAAAAGGAGGAAAAAAAGTCCCGGGCTTAGCAGTCCGAGAGCCCGGTAGGGTTTCAGTCGCAATGCAACACTTCTGCGCGATACTTGCCTTTCAGGCTGTAAGGGCCCTTCTTTTATGGGTATTTTTTTGCTCATATGCCTCTCTTTCCTTTATGCGCTCGAATAAATGATGCAGCTATTTGGCGAGCAAGAGGCGACAATGGGTGACCCGCTGCTAAACGGCACAACGCCCCGATCATTTTTGACGCAGATGATGACGTCTTTTTCACTGTCCGCAAGAGAACACACGTAACGGCAGGTGGAACCCTGATAGCTCATAAAAGTGACGATTGCCTTGAACACATTTTCCCCTTCCATTTGGGTCTCAGGCAAGATATCGATATGCTCGGGCCGTACGAAAACCTTAATACGCCTTCCGACCTGCACACTTTCCTTGCAAGCAGCGGTGATAGTCAAACGCCCGTTTTCTAGTTCCACAACAGCTTGTCCACCACCAACTTTCTTGACAATCCCCTCAAAAAAATTCCCCTCCCCTATAAACCTGGCCACAAAATCGGTTTCAGGGCTTTCATAGATGTCTGTTGGTATCCCTATTTGCTCCACAGCCCCCTGGTTCATCACGACGATGCGGTCAGAAAGCGTGAGGGCCTCTTCTTGATCATGCGTGACAAAAACAGACGTGATACCCACCAGTTCCTGTATTTTCTTCAATTCGACGCGCATTTCCGCCCGAAGTTTGGCGTCTAGATTGCTCAATGGCTCGTCGAGCAGAATCAAATCGGGTTCGATGATGAGGGCGCGTGCGAGCGCTATGCGCTGCTGCTCTCCTCCCGACAGCTGGCTCGGCCGCCGCCGACCTTTACCGGACAGTCGCACAAGGCTCAAACTCCGCTCAACCTTCTCTTTGATAAGCGCCTTGCTCATTTTGCGAATCTTCAAGCCGAAGGCCAGATTCTCCTCCACATCAAGATGTGGGAAAAGGGCATAGTTTTGAAAAACCATCCCCACATTTCTTTGGAAAGGGGGAATATCATTGACACGCTCCTGCTTAATGAGAATCTCACCTGCAGTCGGTTCCTCGAACCCCGCGATCATACGCAGGACGGTGGTTTTTCCGCAGCCACTCGGCCCGAGAATGGAAAGGAACTCGCCTTTCTGGACCTTCAGATCAACCTTGTCAGCGGCAACGACCTTCCCGAAATGCTTGGAAAGTCCCCTAAGTTCCAGATCGAAGGGTTCACTTATTGTTTCGCTCATTTTATTTTCCTTCACAAGGGTGGGAATTAATCCTTCTCGCTCATTTGCAGCAGAGGGGGCTCTTGTTGTGCAAGAAAAAACACAACAAGAGCCCTTTTTCTTCTCCCGAGAGACCTTCATCCACATCTCTGGTGCTTGCATCAATATCGGGCTTTCACATAAAACGGGCCGCCTTAGAAACTAAGGATCTCTTTATTATACCGTTCCGCCCATTGATCCTTATTCTTGTTGATATAGGCGTCATCGAAGGCTATCAGGCGGTCCAGCTCTTCCACCGTTGGAAGTTTCTTGGCTACCTCGGGTTTGACTGTGACATTCTTTCGCATGGGAATAACAAAAAGACCTTCGGCATGCCCTTTTTGCGATTTTTCATTCAGGGCAAAATTGACAAACTTGTAAGCCAACTCAACGTTCGGGGAGTTCTTTACAACACACAACCCGTCAAATCCGGCAGGGATACCGTCTTTTGGGCGGACGTACTTCATCGGCACGCCTTTTTCGATGAGTTTTTCGGCTTCCGGGGACACAAAAGGCGCTATCCATATTTCGCCTGAAGCAAAAAGCTGTGCCTCTTCCGCATCGCCCGTGAACATCCGTCCGAATTGGGGTTTGAGTTCTTTTAGCTTTTGAAATCCCGGTTCAATGTCATATTCCGAGCCGCCGAATACCTTCGCGACCATGGTGAGGAAGTGCATATCAAGATAGGTCGGATAGGGGACGCCGAAGCGCTTCTTGAGATCATATTTCCATAAATCTGACCATCTCTCGAAGTTGACATCATACTTATCCGTCCGGTAAGCAAAGCCGAAGTCATATGCATACATTGCCACATACCCCTTGCTCTTGGGGAGGGCGGCGGGATAGAGGTTGTTCAGATTAGGAACTTTATCAGGGGTTATAGGTAGCGTGAGGCCTTCTTCGAACATCTTCTCGCAAAACCCGGCAGTCGACATAGCCACATGGATCTGCGGATTCATTTTCTGGGCCCGAACCTTGGCAGCCGAGTCGACAGAGTTCCCCTCAAGAAAGACGACCTTGACGTTGTGTTCTTTCTCAAAAGGCGCAGCCACAGCGTTCCGCAGGCTCTCCCCCCAGGACCCACCCCAGGTTGCCACAACCAAGGTTTCCTTAGCGTAGCTCAAAGAAAACTGAGATGCGCCGAGGAGAACGAGAAATGAAAATGTTAACATAAAAACGACTGTAATTTTTCCTAGTTTTTTCATATTCAAACCCTCCGTTCCGAAAAAAGATTAATAATCAAACCAGTTAAATATCCTCAACCTTCTTTTTTATCACCCCCTTTCCCAGCCTCGTTAGACCCGCAAATCACCTGCTATGCAGTGTGGGAAGAAAATTCATACTTTTTCCATTCCCGATCGATTTCCTTCTGAAGATTTGCGAGGTCCTCCTCAGAGAGGTGCGAAAATCGTCCCTGCTTCTCGACATACTGCCTAACCGGCTTTCGCGTTTTGGGACGGTAGGTTAGCTCCTTATGGCCATCCACTATTTCGTATAGGATCCAACTGCCCGTCTCTACCGCGAGACGGCTGATTTCTACTGTCTTGCTCTCCGGGAATTTCCATCCGGTTGGACACGGGCACATCATGTGGATGTACTTGAAGCCCT
>JAKLQB010000690.1 GCA_022013615.1 Desulfobacterales bacterium
AGTTTTTCCTCGAAGAAAGGCTATCCCATACTCGGTGACCACATAATCAATATCGTGCCGTAAACTTGTGACCGATGACCCTTTATCCAGAAAAGGAACGATTCTCGATTTCTTCTCATTGGTAGTTGCAGACGAGGTGACTATTATGGATTTTCCGCCTTTTGAAAGGGCTACTCCACAAACAAAGTCAGTGTGGCCGCCTACGCCGCTAACCTGGATACCTCCTATGGTCTCTGCGTTGATCTGACCCGTCATATCAACCTGGATGGCACTGCTAATAGAATGTAATTTGTTTATCTTGGCCAGGGTCACCTGATTATGGGTGTAATTAGACGGATAGGACTCAACCGATCGATTATTATGAACGAATTCGAAGAGTTTATCGGTTCCAATTATGGTTGTGGTGACAATCTTCCCATTTTTTAATCCCTTTTGGCTATTATCAATAACTCCTTTCTCCACCAGGTCCACAATACCCTCAGGTAGGAGTCCGGAATGAACTCCCAGCCACCGTTTCCCATGGAGAGATGCAAGGACAGCCTCGCTAAGCCTTCCCATTCCTATTTGAATAGTCGACCCATCTTCTATCAATTGACTCACATACCCCCCTATCCGGCGGTCCAGATCACTTAATTCCTCACGGCGCACCTGGGGCAAAAAACGGTCTGTTTCAATCATATAGTCAATTTGATTCTGATTTATGAGATTATCTCCATAAACCCAGGGCATCCGGTGGTTTACCTCTGCCACGACCGTCTTAGCGCTTATGGCCATTGCCTTTGTGAAATCTGAAGAGACTCCAAAGCTGCAATACCCCTTTTCATTCGGAGGTGTAATGGAGATGAGCGCCACATCAAGAGGAATATGACCCTTAAGGAACAAGGCTGGTATTCCCGAATAACGGCAAGGAATATACTCTGTATATCCTTTTTTTATACCGTCTACTGTTAATCGATCCACCATAAAAACCTTTAGTTTGAATCTTTCCCCCATATTGTATTGAACGAATCGCTCAGTCCAATAGTTAATAAAGCCGTAGATCTCCATTGCCTTAAATCTATGTCTATTATCGATCAGCGCCTCAATAAGAGTTTGCGGTTCTGCACAGGCGTTTCCGAGGCCGACTTTTGCTTTTGGGCCAATGATATCGACAATATCGTCTGCCTTAATCTTTTCCATCTTTGCCCCCTGGCAGGTTAGACGTAACGCAAGGTGTCATTCATATGGGGAAAATGCATGGCATAAACAAATTCATTCTGGAAGTCCGGGCTCGTGGTCAATTCCAAATACTCCACCTCTCTGGCCACGAGGTTTGCCTCTTTACGTTTGTCAATGTTGAGAAGGGCCATTCGGGCACCATCTCCTGCGGCGTTACCTACGGCCTGGATATCTTTCAGGGCACAGTCGGGGAACATGCCTATGGTCGCCGCTGATCGCTTGTCAATAAAACTGCCAAAGGAACCTGCCAGAATGACTTTGTCCAGCTTTGTTATTTTCAACCGCTGCATCATAAGCTTGGCTGCGGCGTATATGGCGCCCTTGGCCAATTGAACTGCTCTTACATCACCTTGACATATGATAATATCCTGATGAGAGGCCGTTTCATGTGCCCAGGCGATAACAAAAGCAGGCCCATCATCTGTGAGGCGCAAACGGGGGGTATCCAAACCGCTAACAAGCCTACCGCTTTTTTCCAAAACCCCTGCTGAAAACATCGCAGCCACAGCATCAATGATCCCAGAACCGCAAATACCTTTGGCTTCCATCCCTTTCTGCTCTGTATTCCAGCCGGTTTTACCGATAACCTTAAATTTCACCTCTCTGGTAACAGGATCTATTCTTACTACTTCGATAGCGTCAGGAGCAGCTCGCATTCCATGTTGTTCAGTGCCTCCCGCTACAATCAAGACCGTGCACTTGCCACACTGAGCCTGACCGCCACACACGTTTTGAAGATCAACCCCTAACTCCAGTGCGGCCTCCAGGATGGTTTTGGCTTCATTAAGGCGACCCCTGCGTCCAGATGGCTCAAAAACAACAAGGTGATTTTGTTTGCCTTTTGTTTTCACAACTTTTTTTCTCCGATATTCCTTGTTCGATATTCTATGCATAATGAAAACCAGTAGAACTATCCAGAATCTATAATAAGCCAATTATTCATGAATTTCTTCCTCTAATCTTTTTTGATTTCAATCTGCTTCCACCGTTACCTTGATGCGCCCACCTTTTCCAATCGATGAGCATGGCCGAATAGACCTGGGTGATTAATTCACTGTAAAAAAAAGGCCTCACCCCTTTTCAAGAGTGAGGCCTTTGAAATTACTCGTTATGTCACTGAATTGACTGATAATTTCTGTTTATGTAGCACACTGCTTACAGCAATCGACAGACATTGCCGGTTTCCCCTTACAGGGGAGTGTTTCCATGTCTTCGTTCGGGGATTGTGGCTCTCTTGTTTTGGTGCGTCATGAGGGCATTGATCAATCTTGGCCGGGTGTTCTCGGGGAAAATGATATCATCAATATAGCCCAATTCTGCAGCCTTAAATGGGTTGGCGAAGTTATTTCTGTATTCCTCAATCAGTCTCGCCCTGGTCGCACCCGGATCGTCCGAATCAGCGATCTCTTTTCTAAAGATAATGTTGGCTGCCCCATCGGGCCCCATGACGGCAATTTCCGCAGTCGGATAAGCGTAATTAGTATCCCCATCAAAGTGTTTGCAGGACATGGCCAGATAAGCCCCTCCGTAAGCCTTACGGGTCACTATCGTAATCTTCGGGACCGTGGCCTCACAATACGCATAAATAATCTTCGCACCATGTTTAATGATGCCGCCATATTCCTGGTTGACCCCAGGCAGATATCCAGGAACATCCACAAAAGTCACCAGGGGAATATTAAACGAGTCACACGTCCTTACAAACCTGGCACACTTCATGGAAGCGTTTATGTCCAGGCAGCCCGCCAGAAACTTTGGCTGATTGGCGATAATCCCAACTGCCAGGCCATTTAGTCGCCCGAAGCCAACGACCATATTATTGGCATAGTACTTGTGGACCTCCAGGAACTGGTTATTATCCAATACCGTGCGGATGATTTCTTTCATATCATAGGGCAGTCGCGGGTTTGTGGGCACCACGTTATTGAGCGATTTATCTGTCCGGTCCTGGTCGTCTGTACATTCAATGGGTGGTGGTTTTTCTCTAAAATTTTGAGGCAAATAACCCAGGAGTTCCTTCACCTTGTCAAGTGCCGCCTGATCGGAGTCCTCTGCAAAATGGGCTACACCGCTTCGCTTATTATGGCTCATGGCGCCCCCAAGCTCTTCAGCCGTAACCTCTTCGAATGTAACTTCTTTGATGACTTGAGGTCCAGTGATGAACATATTGCTTGTCTTTTTGACCATGATGATAAAGTCAGTAAGAGCGGGCGAATAAACGGCACCCCCTGCACAGGGGCCCATAATAACCGATATTTGAGGAATTACTCCAGAACTCCACACATTCCTCTTAAATATTTCCCCATAACCTCCCAGGCTCTCAACGCCTTCCTGGATCCTGGCCCCACCCGAATCGTCCAATCCGATCATAGGGGTACCATTTTTTAAGGCCAGGTCCATAACCTTACACACCTTTTGACTAAACGCTCCACTTAGAGAGCCGCCGAATACGGTAAAATCCTGGGAAAAAAGAAAAACCGGTCTCCCGTTTATGGTTCCGTGGCCGGTAACTACGCCATCACCAGCGATCTTTTTTTTCTCCATACCAAAATCATGGCACCGATGGACAACAAACTTATCAATTTCCTGGAAACTGCCCTTATCAAGGAGGTAATCAAGCCTCTCCCTTGCGGTCATCTTACCCTTGGCATGCTGCTGGTCAATGCGTTTTTGGCCACCTCCCAGCTCTGCCTCACGGTTTCTTTTTTCCAGTTCCTTGATCTTGGCCTCAATTTCCATTAAAGAATCTCCAAGCCCTGGTATAGTGAAGATAAAGGAATCTCAGTTCAGAGGGACTCTTAGACGTTATTCATAAGTATCACTCAAGCACCACAAGAACAGCGTCTGTTTCTACCGCATCGCCACTCTTGCACTTTACCTCCTTTACGGTCCCTGATTCGTTGGCAGCCACAGGGAGTTCCATCTTCATAGCCTCGAGGATAATAACCTCGTCGCCTTCATTTACTGTATCACCTACTTTTACCTTTACATCAATAATTTTTCCTCCCATGGGAGTAGTAACTTCACTCACAACCAATACCTCCTCTAATGATTTTTTTTGACCAGACCCTTTCGATCCAGGCCTTTTCTCTATGTGAAAATAAACCCAAAAGCCCTTTTTGTAAATTGTTTTTTAAAACACTCAAAAGACTGCCTTAACTGTTTTTTTATCGCAACCCTTTATCGTTTAACATGGACCCCTTGTCAAGAATAATATGTGCA
>JAKLQB010000691.1 GCA_022013615.1 Desulfobacterales bacterium
AGAGGATGGATACCCATTGCATATGGATTTTTCAGAACCAAATCGACGCTTCTGATTAGCGAATGTAAGCTATTGTCTATCTGTATTGAGTGATACGGCAAGTAAACCATAGGATATTGAATTATTTAAGGATTGTCCCGGAAATCATGGACAGAAATGTCTGCACTTATGTGAAAATGCCAATAAAAACTAACAGTTATATTTATTACTTAAATTTTCTATGGTTATTCCTACGTAAGTTGTTTTTTACGGAAAAAGGGTGATAACTACCTTGAATGTTATGTTCACTGGGTAACTGTATCTACAGGCTATAGTCTGAAATTATTAGTTAAATTTGGAGAGGTAGGTCGGGCTGGCTATTAGCGATGAGCAATGCGCCAATAGGCTTACCGTCAAAAAATATCACATCATATTCATCGACTTCTCAGCCGAATTATTGATAAATACATTCGCGTTTTGCCAACAAAAGATTTTATCCCATCCAATGCTGTTGATTCCTTAGAAAAAGACGTGATTTTTCAATCAGAAAATGAACCAATGAAATTAGAAAAGATAATATTTTCAATAGGGGTTTATCAATATATTGTGTCCACTATATTCTTGACACACAATATTTTTTACCATAAAAGGTCAATATCATACAATAAGTTTAAAAACCCTTAAAAGGGACCCGGTTGATGAATATCCAGGACTTACTAAATTGCCTCGAATATTCCGAGTCACTGTATTATCTCTCTGGTTCCAGGCTTGATGTCCACCCTTCCTATTCACATTCTTTTCGCTTGGCTAAAAAAAGTTGTGGCTTAGAAGGCGTCTTTACTTTAAAAGAGCCCGACCCAAACCTGCCTTTAGGCAAAAGCATCCTCCCTATCGTCTATGTCTGTAAGGCAAATTCCGAATCAGAAGCGGCTAAATTTCACAAGCTGATATGGAATCAGAATATTGTTCCTTTCTTTTTGGTTGAAACGCCAAAATACTATCGACTTTACCCCGGCTTTAGATTTGATACCCAAATTGGAACAGAGAAAGATCAAAGTATATTAGAAATTGCCAAGACCGCGAATGCGGTATTATCGAACCTATCAGAATTTAAAGCCAGTGCCATTAACAGTGGGGCTATATGGTCTAGGTGGGGAAAAATCGTTACTCCGGAAACGCGCGTTGATACCAAATTACTGAACAACCTCAAAATCCTTAGCATTTGGCTGCAAAATCATAGCTTGCCGAGAAACACGGCCCATTCGCTTATTGGCAAGTATGTTTATCTCCACTATCTAAAAGATCGCGGCATACTTTCGGAACGTAAATTATTGCAATGGGGGATTGAAAAAGGATCCGTATTCGGTCGAAACGCAACTCTAACCGGATTTCAGACCGTTACTGAGAGGCTTGATAATTGGCTGAACGGCGCTGTTTTTCCCATCCCTAAAAAAGGACCTGGAGCGCCCGGTTCAGACCACATCAAAATGATTGCCGGAACCTTTTCCGGGGACGATCCAAAAACCAGGCAAATGCACCTGGATTTCCAGGCTTATAATTTTCAACACATTCCCATAGAAACCTTGTCCATGGTTTACCAGCAGTTTCTACACGTTGAGGGAAAAGGTCGCAGCCAAGGCGCATTTTATACTCCCATACATTTGGTGAACTTTATCTTAGATGAACTTGATGAAAAAAGACCGCTTCGTAAAGGAATGACGGTTTGCGACACTGCATGCGGGTCAGGAGTATTCCTTGTACAATGTTACCGAAGACTTATAGAACGCGAAACTGAGAAGGCACCCAAAAAGACACTTTCGCCGTTTGCCTTACGGGATCTATTGACTAAGCAAATTTGGGGAGTAGAAGTAGATGAAGATGCCTGTGGAGTTACGGAACTCAGCCTAACTTTAACCTTATTGGATTACGTTGATCCTCCGGATCTGGAAAAACCAGCCTACCGCAATTTCACATTGCCCGCACTCCGAAACCGGAACATTTTCTGCTGTGAGGAAGGATTTTTTGATCCCGCATCAAAGTGGCAAGCATCCAAACCCAAGGAAGGGTATGATTGGATTGTCGGGAATCCGCCATGGAAGAAACTGAATTCGAAGAAACCGGATAAAGGCGATAAAGCGGCTTTGGCGTGGATCAAGAAAAATAAAAACCAATTTCCCGTCAGCAGCAATCAATTGGCTGAAGCTTTTGCATGGGAGGTAAGCCAACACTTGTCACCTGAAGGTTTGGTCGGTCTGCTACTGCCCGCCGGCACGCTGTTTAAAACCAACGGTAATAATTTCAGGCAAAAATTTTTCAGTACATTGAACGTTTGGTGTGTAGTAAATTTTGCCAACCTAAGACATCTCCTATTTCAAGGTGCTGTTAATCCTGCGGCAGCTTTTTTCTATTCTCATCAGCATGAAAATGAAGAGCCCTTCTCTCGAATTACTACCTATGCACCGTTTGCAGTGAATCAGTTACCGCATTTTGAGACAAATAGGAGAAGGGGCAAAAAGCTATGGACAGTTATTGTAAATGCAAATGAAATAAAAGAGATCCCATCGGCTGAAGCAGCAACCGGCAATAGCCTAACATGGAAAGTCGCAATGTGGGGATCGCACCGCGATAGGTATCTTTTACTTTCATTGGCTAAACAGTTCCCTTCGCTTGCAAAATTTAAAAAGAATCATGAGCTGAAAATTCATCCTGGGCTCGAACTTCGTTATAAATATGATAAAGAACCAGTTGTATATGTTAGGGAGGTAGAAGGGAAAAAAGAACTCAATATCAAAGTGTTGAGCGGAATTGATGATTTTTTTGCTTTCCCGAAACAAGCCCTGCAAACGATTGAATCTGAAAGATCATATGTTAGGAAAAGAGGTGGATTAAAACCTCTCCAAATATGTTATCCTCCCCATATCATCGTTAATGAAGCCAGAAAGTTTGCCATATTTTCAGATGAATTCATTGTTGTACCTCCCCGACAGCTTGGTATCTCCGGAAAGGCTTCACAAGTCACGCTGCTCAAGGCGCTCTCTATATATTTAAATTCGGATTTTGCAAAATACCATCAGTTTTTATCGTCAACCTATTGGGGAGTAGAACGCGATAATCCCAACAAAAGTGATTTAGAAAAGCTTCCGATTCCACTTGATGAGCTGTCGCCTAGCGAATTTTCATCTTGGGCGCAACTCTATGACAAGTTGGCCGAAGCAACCTTGAATGAATTTTCAAAATCTAAACCTCCATTGTTTCATGGACGTCAAAGCGCACAGAATACTTTACCCTTAAAGCAAAAATTAAACGATTCTGTGTATGCCCTGCTTGGAATAAGTAAAGCCGAAAAATGGCTCATTGAAGATCTGTTGTTTGCACGCAAAGAGATGAATGAGGGCAGACTTGCAGAAGAGGCGATTAAACCCGCAACTAAAGATGATATAAATAAATATGCGAAGGCTTTAAAAGCAGAACTCAATAATTTTTTAAATGCCGATGTCAAAGATCAACACCGCTTAACAGTATATTATAGCAGTCAATTGGCCATCATTGAAATTGAACATCTTAAAACACTTCCCGCAGGGCCGGTTACGGTTTTAAAAATTGAAGATAGGAGTACTAATGTAGAATTTGAAGAGCTTAAATCGAATCTTCTAAGCAGACACGACCAATGGATATATTTTAATCGTAACCTCAAGGTTTATAACGGTCGTACGACGTATTTTGTGAAACCACGGGAAAGGCTATGCTGGTTAAGAAGTCAAGCCCTGCTGGATGCGGACGAATTTATTGCTGAAAAGCTGACTTAGAGCGGAGCCCATAATTGCCGAATGCCGATAACAACCTGCAAATGTCAAATGACGACAGAGAAGATTATCGCCGGATATTTCGAAAGCAGGTTTTTCAATTACTTAAGTGGGGGTATGACCGGCTCAACGCTGCAATATATCAGACAGCGGAAGAAGAAGATATTACCGGTGACCTTGTTAAAAAACTCGATGAAATAACCCAAGACCGTTCTTATCCTCACTGGGTGGGGAATCTTTATATTTGTGAAGATCCTCGTGTAAATGTCGATGGGCGGAAAGGAAAAAGGCGGCAAAAAATTGATATCGAATTTGTGCGTGTTCAGCACGGTCCCAGGCCTCGTTTCTTTTTTGAAGCCAAACGACTTTCAGCAGGCACACATGCAACGATAGGCAAATACCTCGGGTCCGAAGGGCTCGGTGAATTCCTTGCCGGAAATTATGGACGTGAGGATAATGAAGCGGGTATGCTCGGATATATTCAGTCCCACACGCCTGATTATTGGGCTGAGAAAATAAAAAACAAGCTTCTCAATGAATCGGATGCCTATCAGGTGGGGGCAGACGGCTGCTGGACAAAGAAGAAAATCATTGAAGAATTAGAACATTGTTACCGCAAGGGGCCGCAAGGGGGGGTCGGGCCAAGCCAACATATTGAAATGAAGAGTAATACACTTAAAATATCCCCCCGATATGGCCCTATAACACCTTTTTGGGGGGTGAAATGGGCATTTTAGAAAAATCAAATAGCAAGAGCAAAACGAGACTATATACCAGGACAGATATGGCATATCACCCACAGGTGTCATAAGCGGGAATTTTTGCTTAAATTTTCCAAGGATCGAAGAAGATGGATCCAATGGTTGTATGAAGCAAAAAAGCGTTA
>JAKLQB010000692.1 GCA_022013615.1 Desulfobacterales bacterium
ATCCAGAAATTAAATGCCATTGTAAAGAAAATAGGAGGCATTAAAAAATATAGGGCTATGGATTATGTTGCTGGAATAAAGATAGTGGATATCGATAAAGCCTCACGAGCTGAGCTTGGCGAGGAGATTAAATGATAAAAAAGGTGCTGATTGTTGACGATGATCAGGAGATGTTGCTCTCCCTTAAGGAGGGGTTTCAGAAATACAATGCGACCTTTTCTGTATTATTGGCAGGGGATGGCCTGGTCGCTACACAAAAGCTTGAGAAGGAGACCATCTCACTCGTGATCACTGACCTTAGAATGCCACGGATGGATGGCTTTGCCCTGCTATCTAAAATCATGGAACAGTACCCGGAAATACCGGTAATCATCATGACCGGGTACAGCACACCCGAAATGGAAAGGCTGGCCCAGGAAGGAGGCGCCGTTGGGTATGTTGAGAAGCCTTTTATGATAGACGATCTGGCCAAGCAAGTACTGGCTACTCTGCGAAAAGAATCTGAAGGGGGAACTTTACACAGTGTTTCATCAGGCATGTTCTTACAACTGATAGAAATGGAACAGAAGACCTGCACCATCCGGTTACTTGACAAAACATCAGGCAAAGAGGGCGTGCTCTTTTTCTGCGATGGTGAACTGTTTGATGCCAGAACTGCCGGTCTAAAAGGGGAGGCAGCGGCATATAAGATTTTCTCGTGGGATGAGGTCAACCTTTCCATCCAGAATGAATGCCGTCAGAAAGAACAGAAGGTCCACCGGGACATTAATGCTATTCTCCTTGAGGCAATGCGCTTAAAGGATGAGGCCGGCGAGGCAGAAGAACCAGAAGTTGTTGAGGAAGAGATAGAGGAAATCGAGGAACTGTCTGAAGAATTGGAACCCGAAACACCGGACCCCTTAATTCGTATTCAAACCAAGCTGAAAGAGGAAGTCGGCGAAAGGTGCGGATTGGAGGATATATACCAGGACAATTCATGGGACGGTTTTATGGCGCAAACATCAAGGATGGGGGCATTCTTCGGCGCCGGAAAGTTGAAGCTTATCTATCTTGATCGGGCCGAGCCGAACGATCTCATCCTGGTACCAGGATACAAAACCTCCGTACTTTTGGTTAACTCCAAATGCCCACGGGACAGAATTATTACTATCTTGAGCGAGTAAGCCGGTGTCCTGTTGATCATTTCCTGATGGGCACTAATTACAACTGTTGTAAAAAAGCCAGTTTAAGAGTGGAAAAATGAAGAAGCTGTTTAATGACATACTGAACATGGAGGGGGTTGACGGGATAATTCTGTTTTCCTTTAAGGGAGAACTGATTTATAAACTGTTTTTATCTCCACTGCCTGAAGAACCCGAAAATAAAGGCTGGTGGGGGCTTTTTATCCGCTCCCTAAATGGTGTCAGGGAGGCGGACCTGATTTTTGAAAAGAGCAAGTTCTATATCAGAAAAACAGAGATTGGTTATCTAATTATATTGATGGGAATTTTTGTTCCCACTGCAATGGTGAGACTCAACTGCGATATGGTGTTACCCGCTCTAAAGGGGATGAAAATATCCAAAAAGGGAAAGAGTATTTTCAAGAGGAAATAGCCTCCCTGAGATAACCGTTCCTGGTGTCTTAATTGAGCTATGCTCAATGTAGATAACAAATTCCGGCCGAGGTAATCAAAAAATGACCAATGCACAGGCTAACATGGAAATAGACATAGATTCCAAAATAAAAGAGGCAGAGGTTTACTATTCAATGGGGCTGCTTACGGAGTGCCTTAATGTTTATGAGCAGGCCCTTTCAGACATTCCGGAACAGGACTCCACTGCCAGGGAGGAAATCAGGGGAAAGATTAGTTTACTTAAAAAAGAGATTGTCGCACAAGATGAGATTGACGCCCGAAATCTTTCCGCCACAGACATTTCCAATTTCAAAAAGACCCTTAGCAGCGACACAAGTGCCCCGGCTATTCTTGATAGCGCCTCTGCCTTTAAAGAACTGGGCCTTTATGCAGAGGCTATTTCTGAGTATGAGAAACTATTTGGCATGGACTACCCCCCGGAAAAAATCATCCCTGAAATTGGGGGATGCCTCCTTAGAATTCATTCTCCTTCCAAAGTTGTCGAAAAAATTGAAAACATACTAAGCGAGCACAAACTCGATAATAAGGCAGTGGCCCAGATCAAATTGGGGCTGGGCATGGAAATGGAGAAGAGGGATCACAAGGATGTAGCCCTTGACCTTTATAAGTCTGCCAGAGAAATTGACCCGAAAGACAGTGAGGTCAAAAAACGACTGGATTCGATAATGGCCAGCCTCTCTTCCGGTTCCAAATATGAATACCTCCTCAACAAAGGCATGGTAACAACGGATCAGCTTCAACAGGCCCTTGCCCAGTCGAGAAAGAGAAAAAAAAGCGTGGAATTTGCCTTGCTTGAACTTTTCAAAATCGATAAAGATGAGCTGGGGAAATCCCTTTCACTTTACTATGGTTGCAAATTCAGAAATTATGACCCCGAAGTTCCCGCGCCGGTAGAACTCATAAGCAGTTTAAAGAAACCCTTCCTCATGCACCAGATATGGGTCCCCATGAGCTGGGGAAAGGATGGTGTTGAAATCCTTATTGATGACCCCAGGGATCTCAGCAGGACCGACCACATCAGAGCCCTGGTGAAGTCAAAAAAGATCCATTTTTCCGTTTCCATCAAAGAGGATATTGAAGCATTTATTAGACTTTTCTTTGATAACAAAAGAGGCGATCAAACCGGTCCAGGTGAAGATACATTCGTGGATTTCGACCTGATGCCGGATATCTCCTTTGAAGAAGAGACGGAAGCAGAAGAAGACCATGATGAGCTTGACGAGAGCTCTGGCAAGGTGGTGAAACTGGTGGACCAGGTTATGATCACTGCATATCGAAAAAATGCATCTGATATACACATCGAACCTTCGCCAGTTACAAAGTCCACAGGCATACGTTTTCGTATTGACGGCGTGTGCCAGAATTATATCACTATCCCCAATGCCATGGCCAGGGGAGTCCTTTCAAGGGTCAAGATCATGGCGCATCTTGACATTGCTGAAAGACGCCTCCCCCAGGACGGAAAAATCAAATTCAAACGGAAAGGCATTCGCCCATTTGAGCTTCGCGTTGCCACACTTCCCACTGCAGGCGGTTTTGAGGATGCTGTGTTGAGGATTCTTGCCTCGGCCGGCGCCATGAAACTGGATGATATGGCATTAAATGATAGAAATCTCGAAATCATGAAAAAAATTATTGCAAAGCCCTACGGTCTCATACCGGTAGTGGGGCCGACCGGTTCAGGCAAGACTACTACACTTCATGCGGCACTAGGCCATATCAATACGCCCGGCATAAAAATATGGACAGCAGAAGACCCTGTAGAGATAACCCAGGCCGGCCTGAGACAGGTGGAAGCAAAACCAAAGATCGGGCTCAACTTCGCCAGGATCATGCGAGCCTTTTTGAGGGCAGATCCGGATGTGATAATGATCGGTGAGATGCGTGATGAGGAGACAGCCGCTATCGGTATTGAGGCATCTCTTACGGGCCACCTGGTTTTCTCAACCCTGCACACCAACAGTGCACCAGAGACCGTAACGCGATTGTTGGACATGGGCCTTAATCCCCTTAATTTTGCCGATGCACTTCTCGGTGTTCTCGCCCAGAGGCTTGTGAGGAGGTTGTGTACAAAATGCCGTAAGGAATATCACCCATCAGAGGAAGAATTCGAGGAGATCGTAGATTTCTACGGCAAAGAACATTTTGCGGCCACTGGAATAAAATACTCACCCGACCTGAACCTCTACCTGCCCGTTGGGTGTGATATATGTTCCGGAACAGGTTATAAGGGCAGACTTGGTATCCATGAAATGATGGAGGGGACTGCAAAAATAAAAAAGATGATCAAAGGCCGGGCGCCGACAGAGGAAATTTTTGAACAGGCCATGGAGGATGGTATGACAACCTTGAAGCAGGATGGTACGCTGAAAGTCCTCCAGGGGATAACTGATATCGCTGAAGTGAGGCGGGTCTGCATTAACTAAAGGGTAAGCGTTCACAGGTTCAGGGTTCAACGTTCAGAGTTAGGGACAAGGACAAAATTGAAGACCCGAAGTCCTCGTAAAAGATGCTGGTTTTGCCACATAATTGCCAAATGCCATGTTCCAGACCCGCCTGCCTCGCCTGTCATGTACGGAACGGGCATATCCCAAGAGGTCGGCAATG